>JBIJAP010000003.1:0-26045 GCA_044345715.1 Rubrivivax sp. | reverse complement strand
GACGCACTTCGCGGGCGCGCCGCGGCCGACCCGCGCGGCGCCGTGCGCGAGGCCTCGAAGCAGTTCGAGACGCTGTTCATGAACGAGCTGCTGAAGTCGATGCGTTCGACGACGCTGGCCGGTGACGAGTCCGAGGGCCAGCTCTCGGGCCGCAACCTGTCGACCTCGATGCTCGACGGCCAGTTCGCGCAGCAGTTGTCGGGCCGCCTGGGCGGGTTGTCGGAGGCGATTCAGAAGCAGCTCGAGCGCCAGATGGGCCTGGCGCCGGGGCCGATCCCCACGCTCGGCAGCGCCAACAACACGCTCGCGCCGATGGCCGCCCAGCCGCAGCCGGTGCGCGTGCCGCAGGCCGGCGCCGCCGGCTTCGTGCAGCAGCACAGCGCGGCGGCGCAGCGCGCGGAGGCCGAGACCGGCATCCCGGCCTCGTTCATGGTGTCGCAGGCGGCGCTCGAAACCGGCTGGGGACGCAAAGAGATCCGCCATGCCGACGGCGCGCCGAGCTTCAACCTCTTCGGCATCAAGGCCTTCGGCGGCTGGAAGGGCCCGGTCGCCGAGATCACGACCACTGAATACATCGACGGCCGCGCGCAGAAGGTGACGGCCAAGTTCCGCGCCTACGGCAGCTACGCCGAGAGCTTTGCCGACTACGCCCGCATGATGAAGTCGAGCCCGCGCTACGCCGCGGCCACGCAGGCCGTGGCAGCGCAGTCGCGCACCGCGTCGGCCGGCGACGCCAGCCACGCGGCGCGGTTTGCGCAGGGGTTGCAGCAGGCCGGCTACGCCACCGACCCGGCCTATGCCGAGAAGCTGTCGCGCGTGATCAACACCACGCTGCGCCTGCAGCGCACTCTGAACGCTTGAGGGAGAACCGACGATGAGTGCCTCTCCGTTGATGTCCCTGGGCGTGAAGGCCATGGCGGCCAGCTACGCCGGGCTCCAGGTCGCCGGCCACAACATCGCCAACGCCAACGTCTCGGGGTACTCGCGGCAGCAGCTTGCGCTGACCACGTCCGAGGGGCAGTTCACGGGCGCCGGCTTCTTCGGCCGCGGGGTCGATGTGCAGTCGGTGACGCGGGCCCACGACGCCTTCCTCACGCGCGAGGCCGCCGGGGCCCGTTCGAGCTCGGCGATGGACGCGTCGCGGCTGTCGCAGCTGCGTCGGCTCGAAGAGGTGTTCAAGCTCGGCGAAGGCGGCCTTGGCGCCGCCACCAGCGAGTTGATGAACGCCTTTGGCGACCTGGCCAACCGCCCTGATGACCTGTCGACGCGGCAGGTGGTGTTGGCGCGCTCGCGTGACTTGGCAGACCGCTTTGCCGAAGCCGGCGACGCGCTCGACAACGCGCAGGCCGGGGTCGGCGCGGAGTTGCGCGTCAGCGTGTCGCAGATCAACAGTCTGGCCAAGGACATCGCCGACATCAACCGCCGCATCACGGAGCTGCGTGGCATCGGCCAGCCCCCGAACGACCTGCTCGACGAGCGCGACCGGCTCCTGTCACGGTTGTCGGAGCAGGTGCACGTCACGCGCATGGAGGCCAGCGACGGCTCGATGTCGGTGTTCATCGGCGGTGGCCAGCGCCTCGTGCTCGGCACGCAAGCGACCGAGCTGACGCTGGTGCAGGACAGCTCCGATCCCTCGCGCTTCGGCGTTGCGATGGTGGAAGGTGCCACCCGTCGCGATCTTGACGAAACCGCACTGTCCGGTGGCGCAGTGACCGGCCTGCTGCGATTCCAGAACGAGGATCTGGTGCAGGCGCGGGCGCTGATCGGCCAGCTTGCGGCGTCGCTGGGTGGCGCCATCAATGCGCAGCAGAGCCTCGGCCTGAACCTGCAGCCGCCTGCCGGCAGCGTGCCCTCGTCGCCGATGTTCAGCATTGGCGCTGCTCGCGTGCTGTCGAACATGGGCAACGCGCGCGATGCCGGGGGCGCCTACATCGGCTCGGTCAGCCTCAGCGTGACGAACCCGTCTCAACTCAGGGCCAGCGAGTACACGCTCGAAGAGACCACCCCGGGCTCCGGCTCGTGGCTGCTCACGCGCCTGACCGACGGCGTGCAGACCGCGGTGGTCGACGGCGACACGGTTGACGGCGTGCAGATCAACTTCGGCTCGCCAGCGCCGCAACCCGGCGACCGTTTCCTGCTGCAGCCGGTGTCGCGCGCCGCGAACGGCTTCGCTGTGCTGCTCGACGACCCGCTGGACATCGCTGCCGCCGCGCCGCTGGTGGCCACGGCGAACCCTGCCAACACCGGCACCGCCGCGGTGGCCTCGTTCTCGATGGTTGTCGGAGCGACGTCGATTGCGGGTGCCACGGCCACCATCAGCTTCACCAGCAACAGCGGCGCCTACAGCTGGGAGCTGCGCGACGGTGGCGGCGGCCTGCTTAGCGCCGGCAGCGCCACCTGGACGGCGGGTGGCAGCATCCCCGTGACAGGCACCGACATCAACGGGTTCTCGATGCGCTTGTCCGGCGTGCCGCGCAATGGCGACGTGATCACGGTATTGCCCACGCCGCCTGGCGCCTTGGCCGCCAGCAACGGCAACGCCACCGCGCTGCTGGCGCTGCGCGACATGGGCATCACCGGGGGCCGCACGCCCACCGAGAGCTGGAGCAACGCGCTGGCCGACATCGGCCTGCGGGTGCAGGGCGCCACCTCGTCGGCCACGATCTCGAAGGCGGTGGCCAGCCAAGCAGAGAAGTTGCGCGCCAACGCATCCGGCGTCAACCTCGACGAAGAGGCCGCTCGCCTGATCCAGTACCAGCAGAGCTACCAAGCCGCCGCCAAGATGCTGCAGGTGGCGCAGACCCTGTTCCAGCAACTGATGGATGTCGCCGGAAACTGATCATGAGAATCGCCTCCGCCAATGCCTACGAATCCTCGATCAGCAACCTGCAGACGCGCCAGGCCGCACTGACGGATCTGCAAGAGCGCCTGACCAGCGGCAAGCGCGTGCTGCGCGCCAGCGACGACCCCGCGGCCGCCGCGGCGGCCGAACGCGCCCTGGCGGCGCAGCAGCGCAGCGACTCGCAGCTGCGCGCGCTCGATGCCAGTCGCAACGCCATGGCCTTGTCGGAGACCGCCCTGGGCAATGCCGGCGAGCTGGTGGCGCAGGCACGCGAGCTGCTCGTCTCGGCTGGCAACGGCAGCTATAGCGACTTTGAGCGCCGGACCATCGCCGACTCCATCCGCGGCCTGCGCAACGACCTGCTTGCCGTGGCCAACCGGCAAGACGGCGCGGGGCGCTATCTCTTTGGCGGCCAGGGCAGCAACACGCCTCCGCTGGTTGACACGCCCGGCGGCGTGACCTATGTCGGCATCGAGGGGCAGTTGCAGGCGGGGGCGGACGGCAACGCCACGCCGCTGTCGATCGACGGACGTTCGGCTTGGCTCCAGGCCGAGGACCCGGCCAACCCGGGCACCACCGTGTCGCTGTTCGACGCCATGGACCGCGTGATCGACGAGCTGGGCACGCCGGGACGCAGCAGCAGCGCCATCGCCGCCACCGTGAGCCGAGGTCTGAGCGAATTCGACATCGCGTCCGAACAGCTCGCTTCGTGGCGTTCGCGTGCCGGCGAGACGCTCAACCGGCTCGACGGCCTGGAGATGCGCGTGCAGCAGGCCAAACTCGACGCCCAGACCGAGCGATCCGAGGCCGAGGATCTCGATTTGCTGGCGGCGATCTCGGATTTCCAGAACAGGCAGAGCGGCTACGATGCGGCGTTGAAGACCTACTCCATCGTCCAGCAGATGAGCCTGTTCGAGTACCTCCGCTGACTCTTCAACATCTTCTGGACGACGCCTTCCCGGCGCGAAGCACCCTATGTTCGATCAACAGGTTCTGGGTCAACTGGCCCTGGGCTACAGCCCGATCATCGACCGCCAGCGCACGGTGGTTGCCACGCGGCTGACGCTGTTCCCGGGGCGCACCGATGCTCCGCTCAATCTCGCGGAGCTGATGCAGGTGCTGCAGGAGGTGTGGCCTGCACCCGCCGAGTCCGCCGACCTGAGGCTCACGCTGCGCCCCCTGCAGCCGCAGTCGGAGCGACAGGCTCCCGCTGGCCGCCCGGCCGCGTCGGCGCTCACGCCGGTGTCGCTCAACGTCGCCGGCGAAGCGCTGCTGAACGCCGTGATGCAAGCGCCACCGTTGCCGCACCTGATGCTCGAAGTGCCGGCCTTTATGGCCACCGAGCCCGCGAACGCCGCCGCCTTGCAGCAGCTGCGCGCCGCCGGCGCGGTGCTGCTCATCAAGGGTCGGCCCGTGGTGCCGGTGGCCCCCGAAGTGCTGGCCTGCTTCAGCCACGCGCTGGTCGATGCCGCGGAAGAGCGCCGTGGCGCGGCGGTGCCCAGCCCAGGCGTGCGCCAGGTGAGCACCGTGCAGGCGGGTGTGCGCAGCGCGGCCCAGGCTGACGACGCCTTCCAGCGCGGCGCCGTCGCGGTGCTGGGCTGGCCCTTCGACGACCCGATGCCGGCCGCCGCCGCGCGCAGCAAGGTCGCCACCGACATCCAAGTGGTGATGGAGCTGATCCAGGGCGTCGACCGCGAAGAACCGGTGCAGCGGCTGGAGGCCGTGCTCAAGCGCGATCCGACCTTGGCCTTCCGCTTGCTGCGCTACCTCAATTCTCCGGCCTTTGGCCTCAGTGCCGAGGTCACGAGCTTCGGCCACGCCATCATGATGCTCGGCTACGGGCGCCTGAAGCGTTGGCTGGCGTTGCTGCTGGCCTCGTCGAGCAAGGGCGCCAACTCCAAGCCGCTGATGTTTGCGGCCGTGCGCCGCGGCCTGATGATGGAAGAACTCGGCCGCGCCCAGAGCGACACCGAGATGCGCGGCGAGATGTTCATCTGCGGCGTGTTCTCGCTGCTCGACAAGCTGTTGCAGCAGCCCTTTGCCGAGCTGCTGAAGAGCGTACCGGTGCCCGAGCGGGTGCGCCAGACGCTGTTGGCAGACGAGCCGGCCGGGGGCCCCTTTGGCCCCTACCTCGAGCTGGTGCGCGCGATCGAGGCCGAGTCGGTGTTCGACATCCGCGAGTGGTCGGAGCGGCTCTTGCTCGGGCCGGCCGAGGTCAACCGCGCGCTGCTCGCGGCGCTGCGCCAGGCGCAGCAGCTCGAGGGATGACGCAGGCAGCCACCGCCACCTTGCTGCAGGGCCTGTGGGCGACACCGACGCCGGTGGCGCTGCAGGATGCCGAGTTCCGCCTGATCGATGCCAACGAGGCCTTTGCCCAGCTCGTGGGCCTGCCGCGCCCCCAGCTGCGCGGCGTCGACCCCTTGCAATGGCAACCGCCCGATGACCGTGCGCTGAGCCTGCTGGCGCGCACCCAGCCCTGGCCGTTGGCACCAATGCGCCACCGCGTGTTGGCGGCGGACGGCCGGCTGCGCTGGTTCGCGGTGACGATCATCGATGCCAGTGCGCTGGCCCCGCCGGCACGCTGGCTCGTGTTGCTGCACGACCAGACCGCCGAACATGATGCGCTCGAGCAGGCACGGCGGGCCGATGCCGAGGTGGCCCACTGGTTCGAGCTCAGTCCTCTGGGCATGCTGGTCTACGACAGCCACGGCCTCGTGCTGCGCAGCAACGCGGCCTTCGACGGACTGGTCGAGCGCGTGCCGGTGGTTCTCGAGGGCGCCGCGCCCGAGCTGCAGCAATTGCTGGGCTGGCGCAACGGTGCTCTGGAGCCGACGCTCGTGCCCGGTGCGCACCCGGTGGAGCGACAGGTGCTGCTGCCGCTGGCACAAGGGCCAAGGCGCCTGTGGGCGCGGCTGTCGTGCCAGGCGGGCCAGCTCGGCGAAACGCGCGTGATGGCCATGGTGCAGGACCGCAGCGCCGAGGACGAGCGCGATCTCGTGCAGCGAGAGATGGGCATGCTCATGGACACCGGCAGCATTGGCGTGGCCACCTACGACCCCGCCCGTGGCTGGCTGCAGCCGGCTGCGCCCGCCGGAGCCGGCGCTGCCGATGCCGGCACGGCGGGTGGGCAGGCCAGTGCGCTGATGGGTGTGAGCCGCGATCTGGTGTTGCCGTCGTCGCTGCCCGACTACGAGCGCCTGCAGCTGGCGCTGAAGCAAGGCGAAGCCGCGTTTGTCACCTATGCCGTGCGCCACCCCGAGCTGGGTCAGCGGTGGCTGCAGACGCGCGTGCAGCCGAGCCTGCTGTCGGGCGGGCGCCGCACCACGTCCGTGATCACGCGCGACGTCACCGAGCAGCACGGCGCCAAGCAGCGCAGCACGCAGCTGCTGCACGAGATGACGACCATCCTCGACAGCTCGCCGGCCGGCATCGCCTACTTGCGTGGGCCGGCGCTGGTGCGCTGCAACCGCCGCTTCGAGCGCATGCTGGGTTTCGGGGCCGGCGCCGCGGCCGGTGCCTCGCTCGAGGAGATCCTGGCGCGCAGCATCGGCCCGCTCGACGGCGTGCGCGAGGCGCTGGCGGCGCTTGCCGAAGACGGCACCTTTGAGGCCGAGCTGCCGCTGGTGGGCGAAGACGGCCAGCCTCGCTGGTACTCGCTGACGGTGCGGCGCGCCGGGCCAGCGGGCGATCAGGCCGAGTCGGTGGCGGTGCTCACCGACATCTCGCGCCTGAAGACGCAGCAGGCCGAGCTCGAGAAGACCGTGCGCGACCGCGAGCTGATGTTCAACGTCTCGGAGGTCGGCATCGTCTACCAGCGCGGCACGCGCATCGAGCGCGCCAACCAGGCGATGGCGGTGCTCACGGGCTGGAGCGCCACCGAGCTGGCCACGCTCGACCCGGCCGAGCTGTACGCCGACGCGCGCAACTGCGTCGACTTCGAGACCCGCATCGAACGCGGCCTGCAGCTCGACGGGCGCTTTCGCGGCGAACGCCTGCTCAAGAAGCGCGACGGCGCTCTGGTGTGGGTGCAGGTGGCGGTGCGCCAGGTCGACAGCGACGACGCCGAGGCCGGCGTCATCAGCAGCTTCGTCGACATCGACGAACGCCGCCGCGCCCGCGAGTCGCTGGCCGCGCAGGCCGAGCGCACCCGCGCCATCCTCGATTCGGTGCTGGTGGGCATCGTCACCGTCTCCGACCGCGGCATCGAGTGGATGAACCGCTCGGCGCGGCGCATGTTCGCTGGCGAACTGGCCGATTTCCTGGGCGAACCGACCTCCATCGTCGCCACGCCCGAGCCCGACCACCCGCTGCGCCGTGGCGACTGGCTGGCCACGCTCGATGAAGGCACGGCCGAGACCTTCGAGTGCCGCATGCGCGGCCGCGACGGGCGCGAGTTCTGGGTCGCGGGGAACGCCGTGCTCAGCCGCGGTGCGAGTGGCGGCCGCGAAGTCACCTTCGCGTTGCTCGACATCGAACGCCGCCGCCAGGCTGAATTGCGCATCGCCCAGGCCCAGGGCTCGCTGCAACGCGTCATTGAAACGGCCCCGGCGGCGATCGCCCTGTTCGACGCCGCCACGATGACGGTGCAGCAGGCCAACCAGACCGCGACCGCCTTCCTGGGCGCCGGCATCCACCAGGGCGGGCCCGTGGCCGACCCCGCGCTGGCCGCCGCGCTGCAGGGCTGGCTGCGCGCGGTGGCCGCAGGCGGCGGGCAGCGCCAGCACGAGTGGCGCAGCGGCAACGGACGCACCGAAGACGGGCGCAGCGACGATGGCGCTGAGGCACGTGTCTGGGACTGCCGCCTGGCCCCGCTGGCCGAGCCGGGCGAGGGCGGCGACGGCGCGGCGTCGCTGGTGCTGCTGGTGGCCAGCGACGTGACCGAGCAGCGCGCCGCCGAGCAGGCGCGCCTGCAGGCGGCCATTGCGCAGCGCGAGGTGCTGGTCAGGGAAGTGCACCACCGAATCAAGAACAACCTCCAGGGCGTGGCCGGCCTGCTGCTGCAGACCGCCAACAAGCACCCCGATGTCTCGCAGATGCTGAAGGAGGCGGTCGGCCAGGTGCAGGCCATCGCGCAGGTCTACGGTCTGCAGGTCGGCAGCACTGGGCCGCTGGGCGTGGTCGGGTTGCTGAGCGCGGTGGCCAACTCTGTGCAGCGCATGTTCGGGTGCACGATCCACGTCCAAGACGAAGTCGCGGTGACGCACGAACTGCCCGAGAGCGAGTCGATCCCGATCGCGCTGACGCTGAACGAACTGCTCACGAACGCCATCAAGCACGGCGATGGCGGTGATGTTCGCTGCTCACTGGCGCTGCGTGGCGAAAGCGTGGTGCTGCGCATTGCCGGGCCCGGCACCCTGCCGCCGGGTTTCGAGCTGACGCGCCACCGCAGTGCCGTCGCCGGCCTGGGCCTGGTGCGTGCGCTGCTGCCACGGCGCAGCGCCACGTTCACGCTCAGCCAGGAGGGCGCCGACGTGGTGGCGCAGATCGAGTTGCGGCCACCCTCGGTGCGGCTGCCGGCGCCGCTGGCGGCGGATCGCTGAATTTGGATCGGCCACAATCGGCCCATGCGGCCAACGAGCACCTCCGCGATCACCGAGCCCGCGCCCGCCGGCAAGGGACGCATCCTCGTCGTCGACGACGACCGCCTGGTGCTGGCCACCGTGACGCAGGGCCTCGTCGATGCCGGCTACGAGGTCATCGATGCCGACAACGGGGACGACGCCATCCTGCTGGCCCGCGAGCACCGGCCGGCGCTGGCGCTGCTGGACATCCGCATGGAAGGGATGAGCGGCTTCGATGTCGCCGAGACCCTGCGCGACAAGTACGCGATCCCGTTCATGTTTCTCTCGGCCTTTGCTGACGAGCAGACGCTGGCCACCGTCAAGTCGCTGGGTGCGCTGGCCTACCTGGTGAAGCCGCTCGAGGTGGGGCAGATCGTGCCCGCTGTCGAGGCCGCGTTCGGCCGCTTGCGCGCAGGCGCGGCGCCGCAGCGCCGTGGCGCTGCCAAGGCGGCCCCGCCCGCCGTGGCCAGCGACGCTGCCCTCGGAGACTCCGTGCTGGTGGCCGTTGGGGTGCTGATGCACCGCTATTCACTGCCGCGTGCCCTGGCCTTGCAGCGCCTGCGTCGGCAGGCCGACGAAGCCGGCCTCGACATGGCGCATCAGGCCGAGCGGGTGCTGGCGGCGGTGGAAGACCTGTCGCGCGGCTGAACCTCCGCGCAAGCTCCCAGGCCGTGCCGGCCCGTCACGCCGGCAACTCGACGTGAAAGGCCGCGCCGCGGCCCGGTTCAGACTCAGCCCAGACGCGACCGCCATGCCGTTCGACGATGCGCCGCACCGAGGCCAGGCCGACGCCGTGGCCGGGGAAGTCGCTGGCGCTGTGCAGGCGCTGGAACAGCCCGAACAGGCGGTCGGCCGAGCGCATGTCGAAGCCGGCGCCGTTGTCGCGCACCACAAAGGCCAGCGTCGGGGCGCCGGCCGGGCTTTCGCGGCGCAGCTCGACGCGCGGGGAGGCCGATTTGGCCGTGTACTTCCAGGCATTGCCCAGCAGGTTCTCTAGCACCAGACGCAGCAGTGTCGGATCGCCCGTGACTGACAGGCCCGCTTCGATGTCGGCGTCGACCACGCGTTCGCTCGTGCCCCGCCGCAGGTCGTCGACCACGAATCCCGCCAATTGCGACAGGTTCACACGCTGACGCGACAGCGGCTGCTGCGACAGCCGCGCCAGGGCCAGCAAGGCGTCGATCATCAGGTTCATGCGCGCTGCCGCACCGAGCACGCGCTCGAGGTGGTCGTTGCCGACGCGGTCGAGCTGCGCGCCGTAGTCTTCCTTGACGATGCGCGTGAAGCCCTCCACCACGCGCAGCGGCGCCCGCAGGTCATGCGAGAGCGTGAAGCTATAGCTGTCCTGCTCGGTCACGTTGCGGCCCGGGTCCGGCTCGGGCGGCGCCGGGGCGTCAAGCACCGGTGTGGCGGCTTCGCTGGTCTGCGCGCGGCTGGGGGCTTGAGCGGCCCCCACCGGCTGCGGCGCTGCCGCCGCCCCGTGCGCCCGCCCCAGCAGGTAGGCGAGTCCTGCGGCCAGCGCGCCCAGCAGCACCGCGACCAAGGCGATGCCGCCGACGGCAGTTTCCTCGCCCGTGCAGCCGGCCAGTGCAACCGACACCCAAGGGGCCGGCAGCAAGCAGGCCAGGCGACGACAAGACGTCACCCGCATCAGAGGACCAAGGAGCAGACAGCCGGCATGCCTCGATTCTAGGGAGGCTGGTGGATCGCCCCGAGCGTGCTCAAGTCGGGCGGCCCTCAAGCCGAAACAACGATGAGGTCGAAGGAGAAGACCCGATCGCCTTGGGTTGCGAACGGTGGTTATCCTGCGCCCCGCACGCATGGCCGCACGACACGCAGAACGGATGCGCACCCACTCGTCTCACGCCGCTGCGCGAAGTCCCACAGGCAACGCCATGACCGCTGACCCCGATGACTCGCCGATGCCCCTGGATCCCCAGGCTCTGGCGCGTTTGTACGAGCTCGACCCCGATGGGCGCCAGGGCGTGCTGATGCGCGTGCTGACCGCCTTCGACACCTCGCTGGCGCGCATGATCACGCAGCTCGAAGCCGAAAGTGACAGCGGCGACGCCGGTGTCGTGGCCGGCATCGCCCACACGCTGAAGAGTTCGTCGGCCAGCGTCGGCGCGGTGCAGCTGTCGCGCGTGTGCGCCGAAGTCGAATCCAGGCTGCGCGGGGGGCAAGCATCGGACCTAGGCCACGACATCGAGCGTCTTGTGGCTGCCGCATGGGTCGCGAAACGTTCGGTTGCAGCTATCCTGCGGCCGTGAATCTGCGCTCCGCCCATCCGCTCGCGACCCCATGAGCGCGTTCCACGCACGCGCAGACGAGGGGCTGCGCGAAGAGCCCGAAGTGCTGCTGGTCGACGACGACGATGTCAACCTGCTGCTGACCGCGCTGGCCCTGCGCGACCGCGGCTTCCGCGTGACCGAGGCGTCGGGTGGCGAACAGGCCCTGAAGCTGCTTCGTCAGCAGGGCTTCGATCTCGTCGTGCTCGACGCCATGATGCCGGGGCTCGATGGTTTCGACACCTGCCGAGCCCTGCGCCAGATGCGGGGCTTCGAGAACATGCCGGTGCTGATGCTCACCGGCCTTGACGACGACGCGTCCATCACCAAGGCCTACAACGCCGGCGCCACTGACTTCTTCGTCAAGGCCACGCAGTCGAGCCTGCTCGAGGGCCGCCTGCGCTACCTGCTGCGCGCCAGCCGCACGCGCATCGAGCTCGAGCGCAGCCGGGCCGAGCTGACGAGAGCCCAGGACCTGGCCCGCATGGGCAGCTTCCAGTCGCGGCGCCAGTTGGGCTTTCAGCTCGCCCCCGAGGCGCTGCGCGTGTTCGGCTTCGGCCCGCTCGATGCCGTATCGATGCGCTCGCTGTTGCGCATGGTGCCCGCCGAGGCCCGGCGCAAGCTCAGCGACGAGCTGCACAAGGCCCTGCGCCACATGTCGCCCTTGGCCGCCGATGTGCCCACCGTGCTGCTCGACGGCCGCGAACGGATCATCCACGTCGAGGCCGAGCCGGAGTTCAACGAGCACGGCCGCGCGTCGGCCTACAGCGGGATCGTGCAAGACGTGACCGAGCGGCGTCAGGCCGAGGACGAAATCCGCCGCCTGGCCAACTTTGATTCGCTCACGGGGCTGCCCAACCGTCGCCAACTCATCCTGCGGGCCGAGCGTGCGCTGGAGCACGCCAAGCGGCTGCAGCACCAGTTCGCGCTGCTGCTCATCGATCTCGACCGCTTCAAGGTCATCAATGACACCCTCGGCCACGGGGCCGGCGACGAGCTGCTGCTGCAGGTGGGCCGCCGGCTTGTGGCCTGCGTGCGCCATTCCGATCTGGTGCTCGATGGCTCGGTCGAGAGCGCCGGCGTGCGCTCGCACCGCGCCCTTGAGGCCGTGGGCCGCCTGGGCGGCGACGAGTTCGTCGCGCTGCTGCCCGAGGTGGGCGGCGATCTCGACGCCGAGCGCGTGGCGCAGCGCGTGCTCGAGGAACTGCGCGAGCCTTTCCTGGTGAGCGGCCAGGAGTGCTTCGTCACCGCCAGCGTCGGTGTGGCGATATACCCGCGCGATGGCAGCAGCGTCGTCGACCTGCTTCGCAACGCCGACGTGGCGATGTACTCCGTCAAGAACCAGGGCAAGAACGCCTCTGCCGTCTACAACCCCATGCTCGCCGGCCAGGGCCGCGAGAAGCTCGAGCTCGAGACGGCGCTGCACAAGGCCATCGAACGCGAGGAGCTGGTGCTGCACTTCCAGCCGCAGATCGACGTGCAGGCCGGCCGAATGGCCAAGGTCGAGGCCTTGATGCGCTGGCAGCGCCAGGGGCGGCTGGTGCCGCCCGACGAGTTCATTCCGCTGGCCGAGGACACCGGCCTCATCACGCCGATGTCGCAGTGGGCGCTGCGCGAGGCGGCGCGCCAGGCCCGCGTGTGGAAGGACGCTTTCGGTTTCGACGACGCCATCGCCGTGAACATGCCGAGCCGGCTGTTCGAGCGCACCGACCTCGTCGAGCACATCCACGAGTACGCGACGCAGGCCGGCGTGCCGCACCGCATGATCCACCTCGAGATCACTGAGGACAACCTGATGAAGGACCTGCAGGCCGTCATTCCCTCGCTTCACCGGCTCAAGGACATCGGCGTCGAGATCTCGATCGATGACTTCGGCATGGGCTACTCCAGCCTGTCGTACCTGTCGCAACTGCCGATCTCCGAACTGAAGATCGACCGCAGCTTCGTGCGCGAGCTCGATCTGGCGTCGAAGAGCACCGCGGTGGTCACGGCCATCATCGCGCTGGCGCGGGCGCTTGGGCTGCGCGTGGTGGCGGAGGGTGTCGAGACCGATCGCCAGCTGCGTGTGCTCGAGCGGCTGGGCTGCACCATGATGCAGGGTTTCAAGTTCAGCCGCGCCCTTCCGGCGGCCGAACTGCAGCGCTGGATCGCGCAGAACGAGGCGCTGCTCCGCGGCCGCGCCGACGATTCTGGCGTACCGCGTCTGGTCAACGGCTGACGTGCCTATGGCCGGCAACTCATCGACCGAGCGGCCGACGCCCGCCCAGTTGGCCAAGGGCGCGCTGCGCCGCCTCGCCCAGGCTCAGCTCGAGCCAACGCCCGAGCACTACGCCCGTGCCTATGCCGAAGAAGCCGGTGGCCCGCTGCCGCCCGCTCCGCCCGCGCCGCCCGATGCCAAGCAGCTTGGTCAGGGCTGGGTGCAACTGGTGGAGCGGGTAGCCAAGCAACTGCCGCGCGGTGGCCGGCAGTGGACGTTCGCACGTCGGCGCGACAGCCTGCAGCGCGTGCTCGATGGCAGCCGCAGCGACCCCGCGCGCCTCCAGCAACGTCTGGGCTCCCTGATGACGGCCTGGGAAACCGACCAGGCCGCCGATCCCGCCGCCACTGGGCTCGAGGACGGCGGCCTGCCCGCGCCGCCAGCCGATGCCGCGGCGGGCGACAGCGGCGCCTGGGGCGCCATCGTCGCCGCCCTGGCGGGCACGCTACGACTGGCCTTGCCGGCCGCCGAGCCTGATGCGGTGGCACTGGCGCAGCGCTTGGCCGCGGCCGCCGATGCCATTGCGGCCGAAGGCGCAACGCCGGTGCAGGTGCTGGTGGTGTCAGAGCTGTGCGACGAAGCCAGCGAGTTGCTGGGCCGCGGCCATCGCGTCATCGAGCGGCTGGCCTCGCTGTGCCACGAGCTGACCGAGGGCCTGGCCGAATTGACTGAGGACGACGGCTGGGTGCAAGGCCAGTGCCAGCGCCTGCGGGCAGCCCTGGGCAGCGACCGCAGCGTGCGCGGCCTGCGTGCCGCGCAGTCGCTGCTGGCCGAGACCCGCCAGCGCCAGCGCGGCGCGCTCGGCGAGCGACTGGTTGCGCGCGAGGCGCTCAAGCGCCTGATCAACGACATGGTGCGCGAGGTCGGCGATCTGGGCGAGCACACCGGCCGCTTCCAGCTGGCCACCGAGCGCCATGCCGAGGCCATCGCAGCGGCCGATTCGCTGCCGGGGCTGGCCGACGTCGTGCAGGCCATGCTCGACGACACCCGGGTGGTGCACAGTGCCGTGGCGCGCTCGCACGAGAAGCTGCAGGCCGACCAGGCCCGGGCCGGCGAGCTCGAGGCGCGTGTGCGGGCCTTGGAGTCGGAGCTCAAGCGGCTGTCCGATGAGGTGTCGACCGACGTGCTCACGCAGGTGGCCAATCGCCGTGGCCTGATGCTGGCCTTCGAGGCCGAAACGGCGCGCAGCCACCGCGCTCTCGCCGATGGCGCGGCTGGCGATCTGGCCAGCCTGGCGGTGGGACTGATCGACATCGACAACTTCAAGAAGCTCAACGACACCCTCGGCCATGCCGCCGGCGACCAGGCCCTCAAGTCCCTGGCGGCGGCGGTGCGCGAGCGGCTGCGTCCGGTGGACCACCTGGCGCGCTTCGGCGGCGAGGAGTTCGTGGTGCTGATGCCGGGCACGGGGCTTGAAGAAGCGCGCCTGGCGCTCACGCGGCTGCAGCGCAGCCTCAGCGAGGCGCTGTTCCTGCACGAGGGCCGGGAGGTCTTTGTCACCTTTTCGGGTGGGGTCACGACCTGGCGCCCCGGCGAGGCCCTGGAGCCGGCACTGGAGCGCGCCGACAAAGGCCTCTACGAGGCCAAGCGCACAGGGAAGAACCGCACCTGCAGCGTCTGAAGCGCGGCTGCGGCCGGGCGCCTGCCGTCCGTCGGCGCGCCGATGCCTTTGGTCACAACCCCGACTCAAGTTAGTCGCCCGCGGTGCCGACAATTCCGTCACGGCCGACGTCTGTCGGCGGCCTCAACCTGACGATTACGACAGCCGATGGGTGCCCTCTCCAGATTCTTCAAGCCGATCAGCGTGGCCGCTGTGGCTTTCTTCCGCCACGACCTAGCGCTCAAGCGCGGCCGTCAGGGCATGGAAATCGTGCTCGAACCACGTCGGCCTGCTGGCACCAAGCCGAGCCGAGAAAGAGCGGTTATCGACGAGGCCCAACGCAAGGTCCGCGGCGAGCTCGACCTGCTGCTCACGCAGCTCAAGGAACTGCTCGACGAAGTGCCCGAAACCCGCGCCACTTTGAAACAGCTGGTGTTCGTCGAAGACGCGCTGCAGAAGAGGGGCCTGAAGGCGCTGCACAAGCTGACGCTGCCCGTGCTGCAGAAGGCGCTGGAGCAATTCGAGGGCCTGGTGACCAACTGGTCACCTGCTGGCCTGGCCAACCTGCGCTCGAAGATGGCAGTGGCCATCATCGACCGCGAGCACCACGATCCGTCGAAGGAAGCCGACGCCTACCGCACCGCCGCGGTGGCCGAACCCGAAGATGTGCCGCCCTCGCAGCCGATGGAGCTCCATCCCGAGTTGCAGTCCGTCAGCGACGACGAGGCCCTGGCGGCCGCCTATGCTGCCTTGGGTTCGGTGGCGCCAGCGGGTGCCATCGAGATGCAGGGGGAACTCGGCTCGCGGTCGACGCGTGCGCTGGCCACGTCGGCGCCAAGGCCGACTGAGTCCGCCGAGGAGATCCGGATCCGCAAGCTCGAGGCCACGGCGCAGGTCTGAACGCTGCAGGCTGCCGCAGAGGCGCTCTGCGAGCCTGTGCCGCGGTACCCAGCGAAAACTGAGTGCAACCGAGCTGCCGGCAGATGGCGAGGCTGGCGTCGCGCAGCATGGTCACGAATTTGGGCTCGCGTGCCATCTCGTGGCGGAACGACGGGACGCTCCCCGGCGAGCGTCTCGCCATCGGCGTTGGACGGGCATTGCAATTGCGGCTGGGCCCGTTCCACCAGGTCGGGGTAGCGCCGCAACCTGGACATGCTGTTCACCGGGTTGGCGAATGGCCCACTGCTGCAGGCACGCTTGCTCGCGGCCCATCACGCGGCGATCTGGCGCATTTGGCGCCGCAGTTGATAATGCCGTCTCAAGAAACGCCGACTGCCCACCACGATGAGGGCTCCTGCCCACGCCTCTGCCGCCGTGCTTCGCCTGCACGACCTGACCATCGGCTACGACCGCCACCCCGCCGTCCACCACGTGGATCTGGAGGTGCAGGCGGGCGAGTTGCTGGCCATCGTCGGGCCCAACGGCGCGGGCAAGTCGACGCTGCTCAAGGCGCTGGCGGGCGTGGTGGCGCCGATGGGCGGGCGCGTGGAGCGGGCCGACGCCCAGGCGCGCATCGGCTATCTGCCGCAGCAGGCCGAGATCGACCGCAGCTTCCCTGTGTCGGTGCTCGACACCGTGGCCATGGGCTTGTGGCACGAGGTCGGTGCCTGGCGGCCGCTTGGGCGCGCTCGCCTGGACCGCTGCCGTGCCGCGCTGGCCGATGTCGGGCTGGCCGGCTTCGAGCAGCGCACGCTCGACACGCTCTCGGGCGGCCAGTTCCAGCGCGTGCTGTTTGCGCGGCTGATGCTGCGTGATGCGCCGCTGATCCTGCTCGACGAGCCCTTCGCTGCCGTCGACGAGCCCACCGCCCACCACCTGTTCGACCGCGTCGCGGCCTGGCACCGCGAGGGCCGCACGGTGATCGTGGTGCTGCACGACCTCGACCTCGTGCGCCGGCAGTTCCCGCGCACGCTGCTACTGGCGCGCGAGCTGATCGCGCTCGGGCCCACGGCCGAGGTGCTGGTGCCGGCGAACCTGCAGCGCGCCTCGGGCCTGGTGGAGGCCTTCGACGAGCACGCCGAGCCCTGCGAAGCGCCGGCTGTGCCCGCGGTGGCCGCGCAAAGCCCGGCGCACAGCCCCGTGCACAGCCACGCCCACGCGCACGGCCCGGGCCACGCCGGCCATCGGCACTGAAGCCGCGCGATGGACGCATCCTGGAACCCCTTCGCCGAGTTCGGCTTCATGCAGCGCGCGCTGCTGGGCTGCCTGCTGCTGAGCGCCAGCGCGCCGCTGGTGGGCGTGTTCCTGCTGCTGCGCCGCATGAGTCTGACCGGCGACGCGATGGCCCACGCCATCCTGCCCGGCGCGGCGCTGGGCTACCTCGCCTCGGGCCTGAGCCTGGGCGCGATGACGGCCGGCGGCCTGCTGGCCGGCATGGCCGTGGTGCTGGCCTCGGGCCTGGTGGCGCGCAGCACGGCGCTGCGCGAAGACGCCAGCCTGGCGGCGTTCTACCTGCTCTCGCTGGCCGCGGGCGTGCTGATCATCTCCAGCCAGGGCAGGAACGTTGACCTGCTGCGCGTGCTCTTCGGCAGCGTGCTGGCGCTGGACGACGCGACGCTGCTGCTGCTGGCCGTCATCGCCGCCATCACGGCCGTGGCCTTGCTGCTGCTGTACCGGCCGCTGGTGCTGGAGTGCGTCGACCCCGCCTTCCTGCGCACGGTGAGCCGGCTCAGCCCGGTGGCGCATTACGGCTTCCTGATGCTGCTGGTGCTCAACCTGGTGGCCGGCTTCCATGCCCTGGGCACGCTGCTCTCGGTGGGCATGATGATCCTGCCGGCCGCGGCGGCACGGCTGTGGGTGCGGCAGCTGCCGGGCATGTTGATGCTGGCCGGCGTGTTGAGTGCCATCGGCAGCACGGTGGGGCTGGTGATGTCGTACCGCTACGAGCTCGCCACCGGGCCGGCCATCGTGCTGAGCCTGGGCGTGATCTACGTCGTCTCGGTGCTGGTGGCGCCGCGCGGCCTGCGCTGGGCTTCGCGTGCACCGGCGCGCCATTTGCGGGCTTGAGGGTATGAACGCATGAAGAAGCTGTGGTCGACTCTCGCGCTGGCGCTGCTGGCGGGCGCCGCCACGGCGCAACCGCTGCCCGTGGTGGCCAGCTTCAGCATCCTGGGTGATGTGGTCAGCCAGGTTGGCGGCGAGCGCGTGGCCGTGCAGCTGCTGGCGGGCCCTGGCAGCGATGCCCACGTCGTGCAGCCCACGCCGGCGCAGGCGCGGCAGGTGGCGCAGGCGCAGGTGGTGGTGGCCCACGGCCTGGGGCTCGAGGGCTGGCTGCCGCGGCTGCTCAAGTCAGCCGGCTTCAAGGGCCGCGAGCTGCGCGTGGCCGAGGGCCTGAAGCCGCTGAAGGCCACCGGACCTGATCGCCATGGCCACGCCCACGACATCGACCCGCACACCTGGCAAGACGTGGCCAGCGTGCGCCACTGGGTGCCACGCATCGCGGCCACGCTGTGCGAGGCCGACGCCGCCGGTTGTGAAAGCTACCGCGCCCGTGCCGCGGCCTATACGCAGCGCCTGGACGCGCTCGACGCTGAGATCCGCGCCGCCTGGGCGCCGCTGCCGGCGGCCGAGCGCAAGCTCATCACCTCGCACGAGGCCTTCGGCTACTACGCCGCGGCCTACGGCGTGCGCTTCCTGGCGCCGCAGGGCCTGAGCACCGAGGCCGAGGCCTCGGCCATGGGCGTGGCGCGGCTGGTGCGGCAGATCCGCGCCGAAGGCATCAAGGCGCTGTTCGTCGAGAGCATCGCCGACCCGCGGCTGATCGAGCAGATCGGCCGCGAAACCGGCGTGCGGCCGAGCGGCCGGCTGTACAGCGATTCGCTGTCGCTGCCCGACGGCCCGGCGGCCAGCTACGAGGCGCTGATGCGCCACAACACGCGGCTGATGGTCGACGCGCTGCGCGCGCGTTGACGCGGCTGCATCCCAAGGAGACCCGGACCATGCGAACCGCATCGATCCTGGCCGCGCTGCTGGCGCTGGCACTGCCCACGACCGTGACAGCCGGCAAGGCCCACGTGCACGGCGTGATGTCGCTGAACATCGCCCTCGATGGCACGCTGCTCTCGGTGCAGCTCGACACGCCACAGGACAGCCTGGTGGGCCACGAACGCCGCCCGCGGGCCGGCGCCGAAGCCACGGCCGCGGCGGCCGCGCTGGCGCTGCTGCGCGACGCCCCGCGCTGGCTCAGGCCCGATGCGGCCGCAGGATGCACGCCCGGCGCCGTGACGGTGGTCCCTGGCAAACTGGAAGGCCCGGCCCAGCCGGGCGAGAAGGACAGCGGCCATGCCGATGTCGCGGTCAGCGTCGAGTGGCGTTGCCAGACGCCCGCGGCGCTGAAGGGCGTGGACGTGCTGCTGTTCAACGCATTTGCCCGCGTCGAGCGCATCGAAGTCCAGGTCTCGGGCCTGGCCCGCCCGGCCACCGGGCTGGCCCGCCAGCGGCTGCAGCGCAGCAGCTCGCGCGTGCGGCTGGCCGGCTGAGCGTCGGCCGTGAGCGTGAGAACCGCGCTCAGGACAGCCTGAAGTGGCCGATCCGGTGCAGCAGCCGCTCGCCCTGCGAGCGCAGCGCCGACGAGGCCGTGGCCAGCTGCTGCACCAGCTGCAGGTTCTTGTCCGTGCTGTCCTTCAGCGCACCCAGGCCCTCGACCACCTCGCCGGCCTGGCGGGTACCGGCCTGGGTGAGGGCCGACACCTGCGTCATCGCACCATGGATCTCGTCCACATGCACATCGGCCGAGGCCAGCGCACGGCCGGTCTCGGTGACAAGCGCGCTGGCGAACTCGAAGTCCTCGGTTGAACGCGCGACGATGTCGCCGATGCGCTGGGCCGAGCCAGCAGCCCGCCGTGCAAGCGAACGCACCTCCTGCGCCACGACGGCGAAACCGCGCCCGAGGTCACCACCGGCCTTGGAGGCCTCCACCGAGGCATTGAGCGCCAGGATGTTGGTGCGGAAGGCGATGCCGTCGATCAGCGTGACGATCTGGCCGATCTCGCGCGTCTTGCCCAGCAGCGCCTGCATGCGTTCCTCGAGATGGGCCACATGCTTGCGGTTGCGTGCCGCCTCCAGCCGCAGTTTCTGCACCGACAGCACCACCGACTCGACCTGGCGGCCGCAGGCCGCGAGTTGCGCGCTGTAGACCCCGATGCCGGCCACCAGCGCCTCGAGATGCGAGGCCATCGTGCGGCTGCGGCTGGACAGCTCGCCGTTGCCGTCGGCCACCGTGGTCGAGGCCTGGCGGAAAGCCGCCACACCTTCGCGAACCGAGCCGAGCAGGTCCGACAAACCGGTGGTCGCTTGCCGCAATGACGTCAAGGTGATGGCGATCTCGTCGCCGCCGTGGGCCGCCAATGGGCTGGTCAGATCGCCCTCAGCCATTCTGGCCATGCTCCGCTCCAGCGCCCGCAGGCCGCCGCGCATGACCAGGAAGGTGCAGGTCGCGCAGTAAGCGGCCAGCAGCAGCATCAGCAGGATCACGCCGCAGGTTCTGAACAGTCGGCTGCGGGCCTCGACGAGGTCACGCTGCATGGCGGCCACGAGCCCGGTGCTCAGCGCCAGGCGAGTCTCCTGGATGTCGTTCATGGAGCGGCCGGCCCGACGGGCCAGCTCGCCGGCTTCGGCCAGGCGTGCAGGCTCAGCCAGCCAGGCATCCACGCGCTGCATCAGCTCGCGGGTGGACTGCAGGCCCGTGCTTTCGGCACCCGGTCGATCGCCAGCCGCGCGTGCGTTCTCGTCGATGCGCGCCAGCGAGCGTTCCACGGCCTCGGCATGCGCGGCCACGGTCACTACCAGAGGGCGCAGCTGCGCCTCGCCGGGCACCTCGCCGGCCGCCAGTCTCACCGCCAGTAGCTGCAACGGCCGGGTCATGCGCGACAGGTCGGCCTGGAGGCCGGGCAGGTGGTTGTAGGTCGTCGAGGCCCGTACCTTGCTGATCTTGTCGGGATGCACCAGCAGCCCGGAGACGTCGACGGCGCGGCGATGCAGCGTGACCAGCGCCGCCAGCCCGCGGCTGAGCGCGTCGCGTCGCGTCGCGGCGTCGGTGGCCTGGACGGGATCGGCCAGCTGCCGCACGACGGCGGCCTGCGCCTCCCAGTCCTGTTCGATGTCGATGCCGGCAGCGAGGGCCTGGGCGACGGCTTCCTCCAGCGCCCGCAGGGGCTGCTGGATGACCGCTGCCGGAGGTGAGGCACCCTGGCTGCGGGCCACCAGCTCGTCGTGCAAGGGCCCCGCAAGTGTGTAGGTGGCCAGGGCCAGTTCGGCGCCGCGCAGGCGCTGGTCCTGGGCCTGCAGGTCCTGGAGCTCGGCCAGGGCCAGGCTGCCCAGCAGCCACAGCAGTGGCAGGCCCAGCAAGGCCAGCAACAGCAGCAGCTTGCTGCGGAAGCTCCAGCGTCGCAACAGGCGAACGCCGGGCGACCAGACGCCATGGTGGCGGAAGAAATCTCGCAATGAGGCGCCACCGTCCGGGACAGGTCGCAGCACCTGGGTCAAGAACGCGAGAACGGTTACGGCGGCAGGATTGGGCATGGAGTGGACAGGCTGGGGCCCGCGAGAGCCCCAGCAGGATGGCTGGATCTCGGGCGTTGCCACCGTTGTCGGCCTCGGCGCGGCCGGCTTGAGGCGATTGCCGCGCGCAGCCGCAGTCGAGCAGCCCGGAACTCCGCCGGATCGAAGCCTCTATTTGTGGGAACGGGTGTCCGAAGCCCCTTCAGCATCCGTGCCGAGTTGCCGATACACCTGCCTGGCGCCGATGCCGGCGTGTGTTCGCCTCCAGCTCGCGCCTGGTCTAGGGCACGGGCGGGCAGGGCGCATCGAGAGCAACGTTTCGCCACCCTGTGCGCATGAACCGATCCTTCCTATCACTGTCGCCACCTGCCCTGCAGTCCGAGGAAACCTCCTCGGGCGGCACCGTGTCGCCGCCGGGCCGGCGCGCCTGGCTGGCCCAGGGGCTGGCCGTGGTCGGCCTGGTGGCGGCTCTCGTCGTCGTGCGCGAACCGGTGCCGATGCTGATGGTGGTCGTCGTGGCCGCGCTCGGTGTCTGGGCCGGGCGCGAGCGGGCGCGGGCCGCTGGCGCGGGTCTCCCCATCGACGCATCGACCGACCAGCCCGACCCCCTTGCGGCGCGCACGTCGGCCGAGCCTTCCGCAGCCCGGGTGGCGGCTGCCAGTGGCAGCTGCGCCAATGCCGACATCATGCTCACCCACGTCGTTCCGGTATGGGAGCGTCAGGTGTTCGCTGCTAGGGACGCAGCCGACCAGGGTCTGTCGCGCCTGCTCGAGACCTTCTCGGGTGTGTCAACTGCGGTCGACGAGCTGTCGTCGCGTCTGGAGGCCGTGGCCAGCGGGGGCGCCATCGACGGCCAGGCGCTCGATGACTTGCCGGCCTTGCAGGCGCTGCAGTCCACGGGTGCCCGGGCCTTTGCCGAACGCGACGCCGCCATGGCGATGCTCGGTCGCGTCGCACTGGGCCTGTCGCAGTTGCAGCAGTGTGCCAAGGCGGTGCGCGAGCTGTCGCGACACGCCCGGCTGGTGGCCTTCAACGCCTCGATCGAGGCCCAGCGAGGCAGCGGCGTCGCCGATGCGAGCGCCACGCGCAGCGGCGCCTCGGCGGTTGCCGACGAGATCCGCATGCTCGCCACGCGGCTGGCCGAGAGCGCCGAGCAGGTGGACCAACTGGCGTCGTCGCTGATGCGCGAGACCGCTGAAGTGCATCGCGAAGGCACCATCGGCGCCACCAGCGCCGAAGAGCTGCGTCTGGAGCTGCAAGTGCGCGCGCGCGAGGTGCTGCTCGCTCTCGGTGGCGAACTCGGCAGTTCCCTGGCCGGCTCGGGCGCGATGCGGCAGGTGAGCACGCAGTTGTCGGAGCAGCTCGCCGAGGCCTTCATGCACTTCCAGTTCGGTGATCGCCTGAGCCAGATGCTCGCGATCCTGGGCAACGACATGGGCCAGCTCGTGCGCTGGGTGCAGCGCCATCCGGTGGCCACGCGCGAGGACGCCGCCGAGTGGCTGCAGTCCCTGGAGGCCAGCTACACCATGGACGAGCAGCGTTCGCAGCACCACGGCAACGTGCACATCGAGCGCAGCGCCGGCGTCGACTTCTTCTGAGTCCTGCCTTCCTTACCCGCCACCCTCTTCAGACCCGAGCCCGCAGCGAGGACCCCATGACCACCAAGACCGTGATGATCGTCGACGACTCCGGCAGCTTCCGCACCGTCGTCAAGCTGGCCCTGCTGAAGGCCGGCTACGGCGTCGTTGAGGCCGGCGACGGCAAAGACGCCGCCGCCAAGCTCGACGGCCGCAAGCTCAATCTCATCGTCTGCGACGTGAACATGCCGAACATGGACGGCATTTCGTTCCTGAAGCACCTTCGCACCACCGGCAGCTACAAGTTCACCCCGGTGATCATGCTGACCACCGAGTCGCAGGAGGCCAAGAAGGCCGAGGGCAAGGCCGCCGGCGCGCGTGCCTGGATCACCAAGCCCTTCCAGCCTTCGGTGCTGATCGACGCCGTCAACCGGCTCTGCGTCTGAAGGCGGGCCGCGCAATGGACGATTTGCAGCTCAGCGTCGAAGGCGAACTGACGGTCGCCGCCGCGGCCGGCATCCACGCCGGCTGGCTCGCGGCGCTGGACGGTGCAGCGGCCGGGAGAGCCCTGCGCCTGGACCTGTCGACCGTGGCCGAGATCGACAGCGCCGGCGTGCAGCTCCTGCTGTCGCTGGCGCGCTCGGCGGCCGAGCAGGGTCGCGCCCTGGCGCTCCAGGCGCCGTCGGCCGCGGTCGTCGAGGCCCTCGGCAGCTTTGGCCTGGCCGAGCTTGTGCACGCCCACGGAACCCAGGCCCACGGAACTCAGGCCCACGGAGCCCACGCCCACGGAGCCCACGCATGAGCACCTCCCACGACGACGCCGAGATCATCGCTGCGGCACGCGCCGGCTTCCTGGACGAGGCCACCGAACTCTTGCAGCAGTTCGAGCTGGCGCTGCTGGCGCTGGAAGGCGAGCCGGGCAACGCCGAGCACCTGAACGCGGCCTTCCGTGCGGCGCACACCATCAAGGGCACGGCGGGCCTCTTCGGGCTGGAGCCCGTGGTGGCCTTCACCCACGAAGTCGAGACGCTGATGGAGTCGCTGCGCAGCGGCGCTCGCGCCTTCGACGACACCGTGGCCGCCGTGCTGCTGGATAGCCAGGACCAGATGGCGGTGCTCATCGAAGAGGTGCGCAGCGGTGCCAGCGATCCCGCGGTGGCCACGCGCAGTCAGGGGCTGGCGGCGCGCCTGCGCGAGCTGCAGGCCGCAGCGACTTCGCCGGCTGCGTCACCGGCTGCGCCGGCCGCCGCGGCATCGTCACTGGAAGGCGAGGCGAACTGGCAGCTGACGCTCCAGTTCGGGGCCGACGCGCTGCGCAACGGCCTGGACCCGCTGGCCTTCGTGCGCTACCTGTCTCGCATCGGCCGGGTCGAGCGCATCCAGACGCGGGCGGCCCAGGTCCCTGCGCTGCACGAGCTCGACCCGGAGTCCTGCGTGCTTGGCTTCGAGATCGAGCTCAGCGGCCCCACCGACCGCGCCGAGATCGAGCGCGTGTTCGAGTTCGCGCAGGACGACTGCGTGGTGCAGATCATCGGGGCTGATGTGGCCGCTGGGTCGGCTGTGGCCCATGCGCCAGCAGTGGCCCATGCGCCAGCAGTGGCCCCTGCGGCAGCTGTCGCCATACCTGACGTGGCGGCCGTGGAACGCCGCAGCGCAGCCACCGACCGGCGCGCCGCCGGCCGCGGCGACGAGACCCGTTACGTGCGAGTGCGGGCCGACAAGCTGGACCACCTGATCGACCTCATCGGCGAGCTCGTCATCGCCAGCTCCGGCGCGCGCATGGCGGCACAAGACAGCGGCGCCGCCCCGGCCATCGAGGCCACTCAGCGTGTCGCCGACCTGGTGCAGTCCACCCGCGACGGCGCGCTGGCCCTGCGCATGGTGCCGGTGGGCGAGACCTTCGCGCGCTTCCAGCGCGTGGTGCGCGATCTCGGCAAGCAGTTGGGCAAGGACATCGAACTCGTCGTCACCGGCGGCGACACCGAGCTCGACAAGGCGATGGTCGACGTCATCGCCGACCCGCTGATGCACCTGGTGCGCAACAGCGTCGACCATGGCCTGGAGTCGCCCGCCGAGCGTGCCGCCGCCGGCAAGCCAGCCACCGGGCGCCTGGGCCTGAACGCCTTCCATGAGGGCGGCGCGATCATCATCGAGGTCAGCGACGATGGCCGTGGCCTCAACCGCGAGCGCATCGTCGCCAAGGCCACCGAGCGCGGGCTCATCGAGCCCGGCGTCGAGCTGTCCGATGCCGAAGCGTGGCAGCTCATCTTTGCGCCGGGGTTCTCGACTGCCGACAAGGTGACCGACGTCTCCGGCCGCGGTGTCGGCATGGACGTCGTCAAGCGCAACATCGAGTCGCTTCGCGGCCACATCGCGCTGGCCAGCCAGCCCGGTCGCGGCACCACGATGCAGATCCGCCTGCCGCTGACGCTGGCGATGATCGACGGCTTCCTCACACAGGTCGGCGGCGTGCACTACGTGCTGCCGCTGGACGTGGTGGCGGAGTGCATCGATGTGCCGCCCGAGTGCCGCCAGAACGACAGCCGGCCCATCGGCACCTTCGACTTGCGCGGCGAGGTGCTGCCGTACATCGACCTGGCGCCGTTCTACGGTGTCTCGCCCGCCGGTGGCCGCCGGCGCAGCCTGGTGCTGGTGCGCGGCGGGCTCGTGCGCATCGGCCTCATCGTCGACCGCCTGCTGGGCGAGCACCAGACCGTGATCAAGCCACTGGCGGGCCTGTTCGCCGGTCTCAAGGCGTTGGCCGGCTCGACCATCCTGGGCTCGGGCGACGTCGCGCTCGTGCTCGACGTGCAGTCGCTCGTGGCCGAGGCTCAGCGCGCCGGTGTACGCGCGCTGCCCGCAGGCCCACGCACCGCCACACCGCCGACGCCGCTACGGCACTGAGCCGACTCCGCTGTCAGCGCCTGTTTCCTTCTCGCCCAGCTTCTTGTCTCTCCATCCCTCAACTGCATTCGCCGAGGACACCGTGAAGAATCCGCTCCGCAGCCTCAAACTCTGGCACAAGTTCGCCGTTCTCGGCGCTGTCGCCCTGGCGATGACCGCCATCCCCCTGTCGCTCACCCTGCAAACCAAGCGGGCCGAGATCGCCACCGTCAAGCAAGAACTCTCCGGCGTGCAGCCGTTGCGCGCCGCCGTGGCTGCGCAGCGCGCGCTGCAGGCCCACCGGGGCGTCAGCAGCGTGGTCCTGAACGGCCGTGCCGACCAGGACGGCGAGCGTCGCCGCCTGGAAGCAGAAGCCAGCGCCGCCATCGACACGCTGCATCGGCAGTTGCCCGCCGACACCTTCCCGAAGGCCGCGAAGGCGACCGAGCAGCTGCGCGGCGAGTGGCAGCAAGTCGCCCGCCAGGTGGGTGGCCGCGAGCTTGACGCCGGCAAGAGCTTTACCCAGCACATGGCCCTGG
>JBIJAP010000125.1:0-8588 GCA_044345715.1 Rubrivivax sp. | reverse complement strand
CAGGCGCGGCACGGGCAGGGGGGTGGGCGTGGGCGGGGGCGTAGGGGTCATCACACGATGTCGGTGTGCAGGAAGCGCAGCTCCAGCAGCGGGTGGCGCAGGCAGCCGCGCACCCAGGGGCGCGTGACGTCGTTGAGCACCTGGTGCACGTGCGGCACGTAGGGCATGTAGGCCAGCATCATGCGCTGCGCCTCGGCCATCACGGCCAGCCGCTCGGGGCCGTCGGGCATGCCACGCTGGCGCAGGTAGACCTCGTCGTAGGCCGGCAGGCTGAAGCGCGAGTCGTTGTTCTGGCTGGCGTTGGGGCCGTAGGCCAGGCTGAGATAGAAGTCGCCGTCGGGGCCGCTGTTCCAGCTCATCGTGGCCATTTGCAGGCTGCCCGCCAGTGCGCGGCGGATGAGCTCGGGAAAGGGCATGAACGCGAAGCGGAAGCGCAGGCCGATCGCCGTCATGCGGCGCTGCCAGATCTCGGCCAGCATGCGCGAGCGCTGGTCGGCCGTGGCCGCGTACTCGATGACGAGCGGCGAGCCGTCGGGCCGCTCGCGGAAGCCGTCGCCGTTGCGGTCGACAAAGCCATACAGGTCGAGCAGCGCGCGGGCGCGTGCCGGCGAGTGGGCGCCGACCTCGGACACCAGTCGCTCGTCGTAGCCGCTGTTGAACGGCGCGACCATGCTCTGCGCCACGATGCCCTGGTCGAGGAAGCCCTGCTTCAGCAGCGCCGGGTTGTCGCAGCCCAGGGCGATGGCCCGCCGCAGCGCCACCTGCGCCGGCGAGTTGCCGCCGACGGTGGGGTTCTCGCAGTTGAAGAAGCTGAAGGTCACGCCGGCCATCACGCTGCGCGACAGCTGCACGCCCTGCTGCGCCAGGTAGGGCGCCAGGCGGCCGCCGGGCACCACACGCGGCGCGAAGGTGCCGGGCACCTGCACGGCGTCGAGATCGCCGCCCTCGAAGGCCAGCCAGCGCGGCTGGTCCTCGACGACGATGGACAGCTCGACGCGGTCGAGCAGCGGCAGCTTCTGGCCGCGCAGGTGCGCCGCCACGGCGGCGGCCTCGGCGTCGCCGGGCGCGGGCTCGCCGTCGAACACCGGGCTTCGGTAACGCGGGTTGCGCTCGAGCACGATCTGCGAGCTGCGCCGCCACTGCACCAGCCGGAACGGGCCGGTGCCTACCGGGTGCGCCATCGGGTCGTCGGCGTAGCGCTCCACGACCTCGCGCGCCACGGCGCCAAAGGTCGACGGCGCCGTCAAGTTCAACGCAAAGCGCGGGTTGGGCTCGGCCAGGCGGATCTCGAAGCGGTAGCGGTCGAGCGCGCGGATGCCGGGCACCTCGACGTCGTACGGGAAGGGCGTCTTGCTGGCCATCGCCGCCTTGCGCAGCTCCGACAGCCCCAGCAGCTTGGCGTTCTCGAACACGTACAGCCGCTCGGTGGTGATGGCCGGGTCGTAGAAGCGCTTGACGCTGTAGACGTAGTCCTGCGCCACCAGCTCGCGGGGCTGGCCGCCGAAGGCCGGGTCGTCGGCGAAGAAGATGCCGGGCTTGAGCGTGACGACGAAGCGGCGGAAGTTGTCCGACACCTCCGGCAGCGCCACCGCCGTGTTGGGCTTGAGCAGCGCCGGGCGGGCCAGGTAGTCGAAGGTCAATGGTGACTCGAAAATGGCGCCGAGCACGGCGAACGAGGTCTGGTCACCCACGCGGGGCGGATCGAAACCCGCCTCGGCCGTGGGGAAGGCCATGCGCAGCACCTTCGGGCCTGTGCGGGCCGGCAAGGCGGTGGGCAGGCCGGCCAGCGCAGCCACGCCACCTTGAAGCAAGGGTCGGCGCCGCACCGCAGCCTACCTCAGGCCGGGCTCTCGCCGCCCGGCAGCACGTCGACCATGTGGTACCAGTTGAGCCAGAAGATCGGCCGCTTGAAGCCCACGACGCGATCGGTCATCAGGTCGGCCACATAGCGGTGCACGCCCAGCTTGTAGGGCATGTAGGCCACGGCCAGCTTCTTGATCTGCTCGAACAGCGCCAGCCGCTCCGGGCCATCGGGCAGCTGCGACATCTGCTCGTAGATGCGGTCGAGCTCCGGGTGCTTGAAGCGGGCGATGTTCTGCAGCCCGCTCTGCGGCCCGTAGAAGCGGCTGAAGATGTCCTGGCCGTCGGGCTGCGATGCCAGCGAGGCCAGGGCCCAGATCTGGAGCTTGCCGGCGCGGCCGGCCTTCAGGTTCTCGGGCCACTTCGCCGGCTTGAACTCGACGCGCAGGCCGATCGCCTGAAGGTTCTTCTGGCGCAGCTCATCGAGGTCGCGGCTGGTCTGGTCGGGCTGGGTCGCGATCTGCAGCACCAGCGGCTGGCCGTCGGGTTGCTCGCGCCAGCCGTCGCCGTTGCGGTCGGTCCAGCCGTAGAGGTCGAGCAGGGCCCGAGCGCGCGCCGGGTCGTAGGTGCTCATCTCACTCTTGAAGGCGGGGTCGTAGCCGGTCAGGTGCGGCATCACCGGGCTCTGCGCCGGGATCGCCATGCCTTTGCGCAGCGTGCGGATCTCGCGCTGCGTGTCGGTGGCCAGGCTGATGGCCCGGCGCAGCGCCACGCGCTCGGGCGCTAGGCCGCCGACGACCGGGTCTTCCATGTTGAAGTACAGGAAGGTGACATCGGCCGTGAGCGTGCGCACGCCGCGCACGCCGCGCTTGGCCAGGTGCGGCGCGGTCTTGCCACCCGGCATGGCGATGTCGATGAACTCCGGCGGCATGCGCTCGATCACGTCGTGCTGGCCGTTCAGGAAGGCCAGCCAGCGCGGCTGCGTGGCCTCGATGATGTCGATCTCGACGCGGTCCACCAGCGGTAGCGTGCGGCCGGTGAGCTTCTTGGCGGCGGCCTGCCCCTCGGCGTCGTCGGCGGCCGGCTCGGCCTGCCACAGCACCTTGCGATAGCTGGGGTTGCGCTCCAGCACGATGCGCGACGAGCGCCGCCAGGCCGCCAGCCGGAACGGCCCGGTGCCCACCGGGTGGGCCATGATCTTGTCGCCGTAGAACTCCACCACCTCGCGCGCCACCGCGCCGAAGAGGTCGCCGACGCTGAGGTTCTCGAGGAAGCGGGGCCGCGTCTCCTTGAGCCGAAAGCGCAGCGTCGTGCGGTCTAGCGCCTGCAGGCCCGGCAGCGGGGTGTCGTAGTCGAAGGGCTTCTTGGTGTCGATCGCCTGCTGGCGGCGCTCGTCCAGGCCGATGACGCCCCAGTTCTGCACGCTCGAGAACAGCGGGCTCTTCGTCGCCGGATCGGCAAAGCGCAGGATCGAGTAGACGTAGTCCTGCGCCACCAGCTCGCGCCCCTTGCCCGGGGTCGCGCCCTTGAAGGCCGGGTCGTCGGCAAAGAAGATGCCGGGCTTGATGCGGATCGTGTACTCGCGCCAATCGTTGGCCACCTCGGGCATGGCGGCGGCGGTGACGAGCACCGACCGCGCCGGCCGCGCCAGGTGGTCGTAGCCGTAAAGGCCTTCGAAGATGCTGGCGGTGAGGGTGCGCGAGTAAACGTCCGACACCTGGGCCGGATCCATGCCCGTCTCGGCCACCGGGAACGAGCAGCGCAGCACGCGCTGGCCGGGGGCCGCGGCGGTGGCTTTGGCCAGCGCTGCCATCGGCAGGCCGGCCGCGCCGGCGCCAAGGCCGGCGGCGAGAGTGAGGGTGTCGCGGCGCTTCATTTTCGCGGGCTCCGTCAAAAGGCAGGGATCAGGCCGAGGCCGCGCCTCGGCGCGCCAGTTCGGCGGGGTCGACATCGACGTACTTGTAAAACTCGCGGACGAAAACGTTGCGGTGGTAGCCCACCACCCAAGGTTGCGCGAGGTCGGTGAACACACGGTGAACGTGGATCTTCAGCGGCATGTAGGCCACAAGCAGCTTCTGGGCCTCGGTCATCAGCGCCAGCCGCTCCGGGCCGTCGGGCAGGCGCTGCTGGCGTTCAAAGAGCGCGTTGAACGCCGGCAAGTCGAAACGCGCGTGGTTGCTCTGGCCCTTGTTGGGGCCATAGCCCAGGCCCAGGAAGGTGTCGCCGTCGGGCTGGGCGCTGCTCCAGCCCAGGCCCCACATCATCAGTTTGCCGGCGCGGCTGGCACGCAGGTGTTCGGGCCACTTGGCGACCTTGAACACGATGCGGATGCCGATGGCGTCCATGTTGCGTTGCCACTGCTCGTTGAGCTGGCGGCTTTGCTGGTCGGGGCTGGTGGCGTATTCCAGCAGCAGCGGGCTGCCGTCGGGCTGCTCGCGCCAGCCGTCGCCGTTGCTGTCGACATAACCATGGATGTCGAGCAGCGCACGGGCGCGGGCGACGCTGTGGTCGCTCATCTCGGTCTTCAGCGTCGGCACATGGCCAAAGACGTTGGGCGGTATCGGCCCCTGGGCGGGCACGGCTTGGTTGCGGCGCACGAGGCGGATTTCGCGCTCGACGTCTACCGCCAGCGCGATGGCGCGGCGCAGCGCCACCTTGTGCGGCTCGTAGCCGCCCACCACCGGGTGCTCCATCGCGAAGTAGCTCATCGCCAAGTCGACACGGGGGTAACGCACCATGCCCAGGCCGCGCTTGACGAGGTGAGGTGCGAGCCTGTTGTTCGGGATGACCATGGGCGCAAAGTCGGCAGGCAGCTGGTCCAGCAGATCTTGCTCGCCGTTGAGGAAGCTCAGCCAGCGCGGCTGGGCTTCTTCGATGATCGAGATGTGCACCTCGTCGACCAGCGGCAGGCGGCGGCCCCTCAAGCGCTCGGCCGCGGCCGCCAGGCGGGCATCACCGGCCGGCTGCGTTTCGTCCCAGCGCACATCGCGGTAGTTCGGGTTTCGCGCCAGAACGATGCGAGAGCTGCGCCGCCAGCTCTTCAGCACAAAGGGGCCGGTGCCCACGGGGTGCTCGGAGATGCGGTCGCCATAGAACTCGACCACCTCGCGCGCCAGCGCACCCAGAAAGCTGCCGTCGGCGAAGTTGTAGAGGATGCGCGGCGCAGGCTCGCCCAGGCGCAGCTGGAAGGTGTAGCGGTCGAGCGCGCGCAAGCCCTCGACGGGTGTGTCGTAATCGAAGGGCTTGCTGGCGGCCATCAGGCGCTGGCGCAGCTCCGACAAGCCGAGGATCTTGGCGTTTTCGAGCAGGTAGAGGTTGCCACTCTTCCAACGCGGGTCGTAGTGGCGCTTGATCGAGTAGACGTAGTCCTCGGCGACCAGCTCGCGCCGTGCGCCCTTGAAGGCCGGATCGTCGGCAAAGAGGATGCCCGGGCGGATGCGGAAAGTGAAGGTCTTGAAGTCTTCCGAGACCTCGGGCATCGCCACCGCGGTGTTGGGCCGCATGCGCGCTGGACTCGCCATGAAAGCGAACTCCAGCGGCGCTTCGAAGAGGCCCCCGGCCAAGGTGCGCGAGTACAGGTCGGTGATCTGCGGCGGGTCGAAGCCACTTTCGGCAATCAGGAAGGCATAACGCAGGATGCGCGGCGCGCTGGGGCCTCCTGCTTTGGTGGCGCTGGCGTCAGCCCACGGCAACAGCGCCAGCGGCAGCGCGGCGACGTCGCGTCGTTTGAACTGCGGCACGGCCCGGCAGCCTCAGTCTGGCGCCGCTGCAGGCGCCATGTCCATGTTGCGCCAGTAGTCGCGGATGAAGGGGTGCGGCACGTAGCCGACCACCCCCGGGTGCGACATCCAGCTGATCACCGGGTGCGACGTGGCCTTGATCGGCATATAGGCGACGGCGATTTTCAGTGCCCGCTGCACCAAAGCGAAGCGCTCTGGCCCGTCGGGCATGCTGCGCTGCTGCTCGTGCAGCGCATTGACCTCGGGGTGATTGAAGCGCGCGTGGTTGCTCATGCCCTTGTTGGGGCCGTACATCACGTCGGTGAAGTAGCTGGCGTCGGGCAGCGCGGCCGACCAACCGGTGCTCCACATCATCAACTGGCCGGCGCGGCTGGCCTTGATGTTCTCTTGCCATTGCGCTTGTGTGTATTCGCCGCGGATGCCCAGGCTGCTGAGCGTCTTTTGCCACAGCCCTTGCAGCTCGCGGTTGACCTGCGAGGTTTCTGTTCGGTGGCGGATCAGCAGCGGGCTGCCGTCGGGGCGCTCGCGCCAGCCGTCGCCGTCGCGGTCGGTGTAGCCATAGAGCTCGAGCAGGGCTTTGGCACGTGGTAGTGAGAACTGGCTCATCTCGGAGCGCAGCGACTTGTCGTAACCCGGCACACCGGGCGGCAGGATGGTCTGCGGCACGATGCCCTGGCCGCGGCGCGCGAGCTGAATCTCGCGCTGCGTGTCGTGCGCCAGTGCGATGGCGCGACGCAAGGCCACCTGGTGCGGCTCGTATCCACCCACCGTTTTGTCTTCCATGCCGAAGTAGGTGTACCAGGTGAGTGGGCTCACCAGTCGGTGAAGGGCGATACCTTCTTTGGCCAGGTTCGGTGCGATCTGGCCTTTGGGCGCAGCGAGGTTCATGAACTCGTTGGGCACCTCGATCATGTCGATCTGCCGGTTCAGGAAGCTCAGCCAGCGCGGCTGTGCTTCTTCGACGATGGTGAGTTCCACTCGGTCGAGCATGGGCAGGCTGCGGCCGCGGAACTTGGCCGCCAGGGCCTGGCCGGCGGCATCGTCCGGGTTGGGCTCGGCGTCGTAGGTGCGCCAGCCCTGGTTTTGGTTCCTTTCGAGCACCAGGCGCGCACCGCGGGTCCACGCGCCGACGCGGAACGGGCCCGTGCCCACCGGGCGCTCGCCGATGGTGGTGCGGTCAATCTCCACCACCTCGCGGGCCAAGGCGCCGGCGATGGCCGGGCTGGCAAGCACAAACGGCAGCCGCGGCGCCGGGCGCGAGGTGCGGATCTCGAAGCTGTGGCGGTCGAGCGTGCGCAAGCCCTCCACGGGGGCGTCGTAGTCGAAGGGCTTCTTTTCGTCTATGGAACGCTTGCGCAGCTCAGACAAACCCAAAAGGCCGGCGTTTTCGTAGTGGAACAGCGTCGGGCTGCGGGTGGCGGGGTCGTAGTAGCGCTTGATGGAATAGACGTAGTCCTCGGCCACGAGCTCGCGACGCTGGCCCTTGAAGGCCGGATGCTCGGGGAAATAGATGCCCGGTTTCAGGCGGAACACAAAGCGGGTGAAGTTCTCGCTGACTTCCGGCAGCGAGGCGGCGGTGTTGGGACTGAGCTTGGCGGGCCGCGCCAAGTAGTCGTAGGTCAGCGGCGCGTCGAAGAGGCTCGATACCACCGCCGCTGAAATGACGTCAGAGATCTGCGCTGGGTCGAGGTTGTTCTCGCGGCTGCTCAGGGCCAGGCGCAGCACCTTGGGCGGGCTCGTTGCCGTGGCCGCGGCAGGCGTCTGAGCGAGAGCAGGCGAGGCGGCCGACAGCAAGAAGACACAGGCTGCGGCGCAGAGCGCCCGCAAAAGGATCGGCTTCATGGGGTGCAGGCCCCGCACGCTTCGTGGGCGCGGCCGGGCCGGTTCAGGCTGCTGCAATGAAGGGGCCGAGTCTAGTGCGGCGCGGGCACGCCGTTTGCTCTGCTTCCCCCGGGTGCGAGGGGGAAACCACCGGCCGATGGCGCGCGGAGCGACCCCTACACTCGCGCACTTTGTCAATCGGGCCGGCGTGTTCCACGAGACGAACGCCGCCTCTTCAACCCGGAACCTCCTGCAATGGCCGCATACCTGATACGGCGCCTCTGGCAGATGGTGCCCACGCTCCTGGGCGTGGTGCTGCTCGTCTTCTTCCTCTTCAAGTGGTTCGGTGGCGACCCCGCCGAGGTGCTGGGCGGCCTGAACGCCAGCCCCGAGCAGATCAAGTCCATCCGCACGCAGCTCGGCCTGGACGAGCCGGTCTGGTACCAGCTCTGGATCTTCATCAAGCAGATCGTCACCTTCGACTGGGGCAAGAGCTGGGCCACCAACGAGAGCATCAGCAACCTGTTCGCCACGCGGCTGCCGGCCACGCTGACGGTGATGGTGCCCATCCTCATCCTCGAGGTGGTGCTGGCGATTCCGATTGCCATGTGGGTGGCCTACCGCCGCGGCAGCCTGACCGACCGCACGCTGACGGTGGTGACGACGGTGGCGCTGTCGATCAGCTTCCTGGTCTACGTCATCGTCGGCCAGTACGTGTTCGGCTTCCAGCTCGGCTGGTTCCCGGTGCAGGGCTGGAGCGACAGCCTGGCGACCAACCTCAGCACCTACGTGCCGCTGCCGGTGTTTCTGGCGTTGCTGGTGAGCCTGGCGCCGCAGACGCGCCTGTACCGCAGCTTCTTCCTCGACGAGCTCGGCCAGGACTACGTGCGCACCGCGCGCGCCAAGGGCCTGACCGAAGGCACGGTGCTGTTCCGCCACGTGCTGCGCAACGCCACCATCCCCATCCTCACCAACATCGGTCTGCTGCTGCCCGGCATCTTCGTCGGCAGCTTCCTGATCGAGGTCTTCTTCTCCATCCCCGGCATCGGCCGCGAGGTGCTGCTGGCCGTGAACCGCAGCGACTTCCCCGTGATCCAGGCCGTGACCATCTACCTGGCTCTGCTGACGATGTTCATCAACCTGCTGACCGACCTGGCCTACAAGGTCGCCGACCCGCGGGTCGTGCTCAAGTGAAGGGGCTACGGACATGAATACCGCAGTCATCTC
>JBIJAP010000260.1:0-5445 GCA_044345715.1 Rubrivivax sp. | reverse complement strand
GTCCGCGGTGAAGTAGTCGCGGATGGCGCGGATGACGAGGCTGCTCTCCTGGTAGATCAGGAAGGCGCCCTTGCCGGCCTTGGAGGCGCCGTCGATGGCGTCCCAGAGCTTGAGCATGTAGTTCAGGTCCCACTGCAGCTCGTCGGCACTGCGGCCGATGCCGGCGGTGCGGGCGATCAGGCTCATGCCCTTGGGGTATTCGAGCTGCTCGAGGTTTTCCTTCAGCTCCTCGCGCTGCTCGCCCTCGATGCGCCGGCTGACGCCGCCGCCGCGCGGGTTGTTGGGCATCAGCACCAGGTAGCGGCCGGCCAGGCTGACGAAGGTGGTGAGCGCCGCGCCCTTGTTGCCGCGCTCTTCCTTCTCGACCTGCACGAGCAGGTTGTCGCCTTCCTTGACGGCTTCCTTGATGGTCGCGTCGCGGGCGCTCACGCCCTCGCGGAAGTAGTTCTTGCTGATTTCCTTGAACGGCAGGAAACCATGGCGGTCTTCGCCGTAGTCGACGAAGCAGGCCTCGAGGCTGGGCTCCACGCGGGTGATGACCGCCTTGTAGATGTTGCCCTTGCGTTGCTCGCGACCCTCGATCTCGGTCTCGAAGTCGAGCAGCTTCTGGCCGTCGACGATGGCCAAGCGCCGCTCTTCCGGCTGCGTGGCGTTGATCAGCATTCTCTTCATGCGCACTCCCATGCAGCGCACCGGTGGGGTACCGGCGCGCGGGTTCACCCTCGATGCACGAGACGACGGCTGCGGAACCGTGGCGCGAAATGCCCTGGACTGCACTGGGAACCCGCGCCGCTTCGGCGGCGGGGCTCTAACGGTGCAGCGTTGGCGCGTGCGCTGCGGTGGCGGCTGGCGCAGCGGGTCTGTCTGCCGTGCCACGCTCGCCGCGCCAGGGCCGCGGATCACGCGGCCGGGCTGCCGCCCAGGCCGCGCCTGCCGGGCAATTGCCGGCGAGGGGCCACGTGGGACGGTGGGGGAGGGTGGACGGAGTCGACAGGGGCTGCATGGCCGCTACCGGTGGCGCGGGCTCCAGATTCGGTGCAGTCACCAGCGGGGCTGGCGGGCCGCACGGCGCATCTGGCGCCCTTGATCTTTTCGGGGCTTCGCCGTCGATGGCGAAACGAGGTTCTTCAGGTCGACGCTCTTCCACCCTTGGCCGCGCCGCGCCTGCTCACTTGGGGATCAGGCCTCGACAGGGCGCGCGGGTGTTGCATCCGCTCTTGTGGACGTGCCTTCGCGGCTTCCGTCCTTGTCACACCACGCCGAGAGATGCCGCGGACTGCCCGCGTAAACTCCGATAAATCAAGCACTTACGGCCCGAATGTGACGTTGCAGAGTATACGCACCAAATTGCCCGCACCGGCCGCGCCCGGGGCCGCCACGGCCGTGCAGTGGCTGACCGTGGACGCCGAGAGCGCCGGCCAGCGCCTGGACAACGTGCTGCTGCGGTTGCTGAAGGGCGTGCCCAAGACGCACATCTACCGCGTCATCCGCTCCGGCGAGGTGCGGCTGAACAAGGGCCGCGTGCAGGCCGACAGCCGCGTGGCCGAGGGCGACGTGCTGCGCCTGCCGCCGATGCGCCTGGCGGCGCAGCCCGACCAGCCGCAGGCCGCTTCGGCGCCGCCGCGGGAGTTTCCGGTGCTGCTCGAGGACGAGCACCTGCTGGCCATCGACAAGCCCGCCGGCGTGGCGGTGCACGGTGGCAGCGGCGTGAGCTTCGGCGTCATCGAGCAGCTGCGCCGGGCCCGGCCGGACGCCAAGTTCCTGGAACTGGTGCACCGGCTCGACAAAGAGACCTCGGGCGTGCTGCTGCTGGCCAAGAAGCGCAGCGCGCTCAACGCCCTGCAGGACCAGTTCCGCGCCCGCGACACGGCCAAGAACTACTCGGCGCTGGTGTTCGGCGCCTGGCCCGACAAGCTGAAGGTCATCGACCAGGCGCTGCTGCGCACCACCACCGCGGCCGGCGAGCGCCACGTCAAGCCCGCGGCGGCCGATGCCGAAGGCGCGCAGCGCTCGATCACGCTGGTGCGCGTGGCCTGCCGCTACGAAGGTGCCACGCTGCTGGACGTGACGCTGAAGACTGGCCGCACGCACCAGATCCGCGTCCACCTGGCCAGCCACGGCCACCCGATCGTGGGCGACCCGAAGTACGGCGACTTCGCGCGCAACAAAGCCTTGTGTCGCGATGTCGCGCGCGAGCCCGGCGTCGAGCGCATGTTCCTGCACGCCCGCCTGCTCGCCTTCGACCACCCGGCCGGCGGCGCCCGCGTGACGCTGGAGTCGCCCCTGCCCGACGCGTGTGTGCGCCTGTGCGAGACACTCGCGTCCGCCGCCTGAACCTGCCTGCCATGACGACCCGCCCGAGCCGAACCACCCGCCGCTTCGACCTGATCGCCTTCGACTGGGACGGCACGCTCTACGACAGCACCGCGCTCATCGTGCGCTGCATCCAGTTGGCCTGCCGCGATCTGAACCTGGCCGTGCCCAGCGACGCCGACGCCGCCTACGTTATCGGCCTGGGCCTGCACGACGCGCTGCGCCACGCGGTGCCGGGGCTGGCGCCCGAGCGCTACCCCGAGCTGGGCCTGCGCTACCGCGAGCACTACTGGGCGCACAAGGACGACCTCGTGCTGTTCCCTGGCACGCTGTCCATGCTGCAGGCGCTGAAGGCGCGCCAGCATCTGCTGGCCGTGGCCACCGGCAAGAACCGCCGCGGCCTCGACGATGCGCTGGCGCAGGCCGAGCTGCACGGTGTGTTCGACGCCACCCGCACCGCCGACGAGACTGCCGGCAAGCCGCACCCGCTGATGCTGCAGCAGCTGATGGCCGAGCTCGGCGTGGCACCCGAGCGCACGCTGATGATCGGCGACACCACGCACGACCTGCAGATGGCGCGCAACGCCGGCACACCCAGCGTGGCGGTGAGCTTCGGCGCGCACGAGCCCGAGGCCTTTGCCGAGTTCGGCCCGCTGGCCGTGGTGCACAGCACCGACGAGCTGCAGCGCTGGTTGGCGGACAACGCCTGAGCGGGCCGATGTCGGACAACGACCCCGTTCGGGCTGAGCCTGTCGAAGCCGCCGCGCTGCCCCGCGAGTGGGTCTGCCTGTCGGCTGCGCTCGAGGAAAGCGGCCGCGCCGTCGGCTGGGACGTGCTCGAGTACGGCCGGCCGCAGCGCGCCTTCGTGCTGCGCGTGGACGGCGTGCCGCGCGCCTATCTCAACCGCTGCCTGCACGTGCCGGTGGAGATGGACTGGACGCCGGGCGAGTTTCTCGACAGCGAGCGCCGCTACATCCTGTGCTCCATCCACGGCGCCGCCTACGAGCCGCGCGACGGCCGCTGCGTCGGCGGCCCCTGCGGCCGCGGCCAGCTCACCACCGTGGCCGTGGTCGAGGAAGCCGGGCAGGTCTATTGGTATCCTTCCCGCGACATCCGCCCGGTGGTATTCGACGACGCGCCCCAGGCCCCCAATGCGGCACCGCCGCCCGCTGCATGAACCCCCCTGATCCCGACACCCCGCCCGGCACGCCGGCCCCGGCACCCGAGTCGATGACCGTGACCGAGGCGGCGGCGCTGGCCGAGTTGCGCGCCGCCGGCAAGCTGCCCGACCAGGCGCCACCGGCCCCGACTGCAGCCCCGAGCGCAGGCGCCAAGGCCGCCAACACCGCCAGCCTCGAGGCCGCCGTCGAGCGCCTGGGCACGCAGTGGCTCGTGTTCCAGCGCAGCGAACGGCGCTGGCGCCTGTTCTTCCGCTTCACCTGGCTGCTGATCACGCTGGTGCTGCTGGTGCTGCTGTTCGGCAACGTCGGCGGGCCCACGGCGCCGACGACGCCGCACACCGCGATGGTCGAGGTGCGCGGCGAGATCGCGCTCGGCAGCGAGGCCAGCGCCGACCGGCTGATCCTCGGCCTGCGCGACGCCTTTGCCGACAGCAGCGCGCAGGCCGTGGTGCTGCGCATCAACTCGCCCGGCGGCAGCCCGGTGCAGGCCGGCATCGTGCACGACGAGATCCTGCGGCTGAAGGCGCTGCACGGCAAGAAGGTCTACGCCGTGGTCGAGGAGATCGGCGCCTCGGGGGCCTACTACATCGCGGTGGCCGCCGACCAGATCTACGTCGACAAGGCCAGCCTGGTGGGCAGCATCGGCGTGCTGATGGACGGCTTCGGCTTCACCGGGCTGATGGACAAGCTCGGTGTCGAGCGCCGGCTCATCACTGCCGGCAGCAACAAGGGCATGCTCGACCCCTTCAGCCCGCTCGACCCCAAGCAGCAAGCGCAGGCCCAGGCGATGCTGGCGCAGATCCACCAGCAGTTCATCAGCGTCGTGCAGAAGGGCCGCGGCGAGCGGCTCAAGGCCGGGCCCGACACCTTCTCGGGCATGGTCTGGAACGGCGAAGAGGCGGTGAAGAACGGCCTCGCCGACGGCCTGGGCAGCCTGGACTTCGTGGCCCGCGACATCATCAAGGCCGAGGAGATCATCGACTACACCCCGCGCGAGAACGTGGCCGAGCGGCTGGCCAAGCGCTTCGGGGCCGAGGTCGGCGCTGGCGCGGCACGCGCCCTGCATTCGATGGGCGCCCTCGGGTCGGCCTCGCCGCTGAAATGAACGACAGCACCTTCGTCGCTTTGCAGCATGTGCTGCCCAAGCAGGCCCTCACGCGGCTGGCCGGCGTGGCCGCGGGCCTGAGGGGTGGGGCGCTCACCACGTCGGTGATCCGCTGGTTCATCGGCCGCTACGGCGTGAACATGGCCGAGGCCGCCAACCCCGATCCGGCCAGCTACGCCAGCTTCAACGAGTTCTTCACGCGGCCGCTGAAGCCCGGCGCGCGCCCGCTGGCGCAGGCCGAGTGGGTGTGCCCGGTGGACGGCGCCATCAGCCAGTTCGGCGGCATCGACGCTGATCGCATCTTCCAGGCCAAGGGCCACACCTACACCACGGCCGCGCTGCTGGGGGGCGATGCGCAATTGGCGCGCCACTTCCAGGGCGGCCACTTCGCCACGCTGTACCTGAGCCCGCGCGACTACCACCGCATCCACATGCCGCGCGCCGGCCGGCTGCTGCGCATGCTGCACGTGCCGGGCGAGCTGTTCTCCGTCAACCCGGCCACGGCGCGCGGCGTGCCGGGCCTCTTTGCGCGCAACGAACGCGTGGTGTGCGTGTTCGACGACCCCGGCGCCGCGCCCGGCGAGCGCCTGTGGGTGCTGGTGCTGGTGGGCGCCACCGTGGTGGGCAGCATGGCCACCACCTGGCACGGCGTCGTCAACCCGCCGCGGCCCGCGGGCGTGCGCGACTGGCGCTATGCCGACCAGCGCATCGAGTTCGCCCAGGGCGACGAGATGGGGCGCTTCCTGCTGGGCAGCACGGTGGTGATGCTGATGCCGCCGGGCCCGCTGGCCTGGAACCCGGCCTGGGCGCCGGGTGGCGCGCTGCGGCTGGGCGAGGTGATGGCCA
>JBIJAP010000435.1:0-3272 GCA_044345715.1 Rubrivivax sp. | reverse complement strand
CGGTGCCGGCGCTGGTGGCGCCGTGAAGCCCGGCCCATGAGCTTTGCGGCGCGGGTCGATGCCCGCGGCTGGGCCCAGGTGCTGCTGTGGGTCGTGCCGCTGCTGTGGAGCAGCAACTACGTCATCGCGCGCGCGGCCGACGGCGTGATCGCGCCGCACGCGCTGGCGGCCGGGCGCTGGCTGCTGGCGGGCTTGCTGCTGCTGCCCTTCGTCTGGCGGCCGCTGCTGGCGCAGCGCGCGGCGCTGAAGCGCGAGTGGCCGCACCTGCTGGTGCTGGGCTTCCTCGGCATGTACATCTGCGGTGCCTGGGTCTACCAGGCCGGGCGCAGCACCTCCAGCGCCAACATCGCGCTCATCTACGCCGTGACGCCGATGAGCATCGCCGCGGCCTCGGCCTGGGCGCTGCGCGAGGCCATCAGCCGTGCGCAGTGGCTGGGCATGGCGCTGGCGCTGGCGGGGCTGCTGTTCATCATCAGCAAGGGCGATCCGTCGCGGCTGCTGGCGGTGCAGTTCGTGGCCGGCGACCTGTGGATCACCGCCTGCGCCATCAGCTGGACGGCGTATTCGGTGCTGCTCAAGCGCTGGCCCTCGGCGCTGCCGCCGCTGGTGCGGCTGGTGGCCGTGATCGCGGGTGGCCTCGTGGTGTTGCTGCCCGGCGCCGTGATCGAGGCCGTGCTCACGCCCACGCCGGCCTGGACCTGGGCGGCTGTGGGCCTGGTGGCCGTGGCCGCGCTGCTGCCGGGCGTGCTGAGCTACGGCGCGCATTCGCTGCTGCAGCGCGAGCTGGGTGCGTCGCGCACGGCGATGATGCTGTACCTGTCGCCGGTGTACGGCGCCGCGCTGGCGTGGCTGCTGCTGGGCGAGGTGCCCGGCTGGTACCACGCTGTGGGCGCGGCGATGATCCTGCCGAGCATCTGGCTGGCTTCGCGTCGATGACGGTGCCGGCCCGCGAGCGCAGCATGCGGGTGCTGTGGCTGGTGCCGGCCGTGTACCTGCTGTTCGTGGCCGCCGAGCTGGCGGCGCTGACGCAACTGGCGCTGCAAGCCACGGCCGATGGCCGCTCGGCGCTGGCGGTGGGGTTGCTGGCCAGCGTGATGTGGGGCGGCATCCTGCTCGGCAGCACGCAGGCCCACGCCGCGGTGCAGCGCGCCGGCCACGGGCGCGTGTTCGTCAGCGGCACGGCGATGTCGGCGCTGGCTCTGGCCACGCTGCCGCTGCACGGGCAGTTCGGCGGCTGGCTGGCGGCGCTGTTCTTGCTGGGCGTGAGCGGTGGGCTGGTGTGGGTGGCGGGGGAGTCGTGGCTGGCCGAGGCGGCCCCGCCGGCGCGCCGCGGGCTCTTCGTCGGCCTGTTCGAAACCGCCGTGGGCCTGGGCCTGATGGCTGGCCCGGCGCTGGTGCCGCTGTCACTCTATGTCGGCGTGCCGCCGCTGGTGACGGCGGCCGCGCTGATGGGGCTGACCTTGCTGCTGGCCGCCGCGCTCTGGCGCGAGGCCTTGCCGCCGCGCGAAGACGCCGTTGCCGGCAGCGCCGACGCGGCGGCCGGCGAGCCTGTGGCCTGGCGCGTGGTGGCGTTTCCCTTGATCGTGATGGCCCTGCTCGGCGGCGCGATGGAAGGCGGCGTGTCGGCGCTGCTGCCCTCGGTGTCGATGCGGTCGGGCTTCGGGTTTGAAGAGGCCGCCTGGCTCGGCGCCGTCATCGGCGCCGGCAGTGCGCTGTTGCAGCCGCCCATGGGCGTGCTCGCCGACCGCCTGGGCGTGCCCCGCACCATGGCCCTGGCCTGGGGCGTGGTGGTGGCGGCCAACGCGGTGATGCTGGCGATGGCGGCCGACCCGGCGCGGGTGCTGTGGGGCGCCGGCTTCGTGCTCGGCGGCTTCGGTGGCGCGGTCTACACGCTGGCCATCGTCGAGATGGGGCACCGGCTGACCGGGGGCGGCCTCGTCAAGGCCATCTCGGCCCTGGTGGTGGCCTATGCGGTGGGCACCACGGCAGGGCCGCTGCTCGGCGGCGCCGTGTTCACGGCTGGCGGCCTGCACGGGCTGGCGGGGCTGCTGCTGGGGTTGTCGCTCGCGGGCCTGGTCTGGTGCCTTTGGTCGGCGCGTCAGCCGAACAGGCCCGGCGCGCGCTCGGGGTCGCCACCGTCGCTGTAGAAGCAGCTCGGGCACACCGCGCGGTAGCGGTCGTTGCCACCGATCAGCACCTGCTCGCCGTCGACCACGCGCCGGCCGTCGGCATCGACGCGCAGGTTCATGCTGGCCTTGCGTGCGCAGGCGCAGATGGTCTTCATCTCTTCAAGGTCGTCGGCCAGCGCCAGCAGCATGATCGAGCCGGGGAACGGATCACCGCGGAAGTCGCTGCGCAGGCCGTAGCACAGCACCGGCACCGGGTGCTGGTGCGCCAGGCGGTGCAGCTGCCGCACCTGCTCGCCCGTGAGGAACTGCGCCTCGTCGATGAGCAGGCAGGCCACGCCAGGGCCGAGCCAGGCCGAGTCGAACACGGTCTCGGGGCCGAAGGTCTCGACCTGCCGCGTGAGCCCCAGGCGCGAGCCGATGAGCCCCACGCCGGAGCGCTCGTCGAGCGCGGCCGTGAAGAGCCGCACCTTCATGCCGCGTTCTTCGTAGTTGTAGGCGGCCTGCAGCAGGTGCGTCGACTTGCCGGCGTTCATGGCCGCATAGCGGAAGTAGAGCTTGCTCACGGCGTGCGCCTCACGCCTGCAGCAGGCCCCGCTTCTCGATGAAGGCCACCACCTCGGCGAGGCCCTGCTTCGTGCGCAGGTTCGTCATCACGAAAGGCCGCGTGCTGGCGTGCAGCGGGCGCATGCGCTTCGTGTCGGCCTCCATCACCGAAAGGTCGGCGCCGACGTAGGGCGCGAGGTCGGTCTTGTTGATGACGAAGAGATCGCTCTTCGTGATGCCGGGGCCGCCCTTGCGCGGAATCTTCTCGCCGGCGGCGACGTCGATCACATAGATCGTCAGGTCGCTGAGTTCGGGGCTGAAGGTGGCGGCGAGGTTGTCGCCGCCGCTTTCGATGAACACGATGTCGGCGTCGGGGAACTGCTCAAGCAGGCGGTCGACGGCCTCGAGGTTGATCGACGCGTCTTCGCGGATGGCCGTGTGCGGGCAGCCGCCGGTCTCGACACCCACGATGCGCTCGGGCGCCAGCGCGCCGGCCACGGTGAGCAGGCGCTGGTCTTCCTTGGTGTAGATGTCGTTGGTGACGACGACGAGATCCCACTTGTCGCGCATTGACTTGCAGAGCATCTCCACCAGCGTGGT
>JBIJAP010000123.1:0-8732 GCA_044345715.1 Rubrivivax sp. | reverse complement strand
GTTGAAGTTCTGCTTGCGGATCAGGTAGAGCAGCAGGTCCAGCGGGCCTTCGAAGGCCTCGAGGAAGACCTCCAGCGCATCGGGCGGGATGTACAGGTCCTGCGGCATGCGGAACAGCGGCTCGCCATACAGGCGAGCCACCGCGACTTGGTCGACGACCTGCGGCTGCAGCGCCGCCAGGCCTGGCTCGGGGGTGTCTTGCAGCGCGTCGTGCAGGGCGGCTGCCGCGTCAGTGCTCACGCGCCGCTGCCGGAGCCGCTGTCGGTGCGCGTCTGGTAGACGTAAGCCTGCTGGGCGACGCGGGCCTCGTTCCACTCGCCCTGCGCCACGCGGTCGGGGTGCTGGTCCCAGAGCAGGGCCCGGCCGGCGCGTTGTTCGGCCTCGAGCGTGGGCTTCTTGGCCTTCAGTTCCTCGATGAACGAGGTGACGTCAGACTTGTAGGGCTTCCAGAACAGCGGCATGGCAGGGGCTTCGATATGCTCGGGCAACCCCTGATTTTAGGCTGCGCCGCTCCGTGCGGCCATGGGCCGATGACCGAAACCGAACTGAAGTTCCAGATCCCGCCCCGCCAGGCGGCCGCCGTGGCCCGCGCCGTGGCCACCACGACGGCGCGGCGCATGCGCCTCGTGGCGGCTTACGCCGACACGGCCGACCGGCGCCTGGCCGCCGCCGGCCTGGCGCTGCGCCTGCGCCGGGAGGGCCGCCAATGGGTGCAGACGCTCAAGGGCCGGGGCGACGGGATGATGGCCCGCCCCGAGCACGAAGTGGCCGTGTCGGCCATGCCCGCCATGCCGGCCTTCGACGCCACGCGCCACGCCGGCACGCCCGTGGGCGAGCAGCTGCTGTCGCAGCTGGCCGATGGCGCGCCGCTGCAGGTGCTCTACCGCACCGACATCCGCCGCACGCTGCGGCTGGTGCGCAGCGGGGGCGCGCAGATCGAGCTGGCGCACGACCGCGGCCGCATCCATGCCGAGGGCGGCCAGGTCGAGGTCGAGGAACTGGAGTTCGAGCTCAAGGCGGGCCCGGCCGCGGCGCTGCCGGCACTGGCCTTGCGCTGGGTGCAGCGGCATGGCCTGTGGTGGGACGTGCGCACCAAGTCCGAACGCGGATTCCGCCTTGCCGAGGGCCTGGACCTCGTGCCTGCCACCCATGCCGCGCCTTCCACGGTGGCCCGAGGCCAGGCCGGGCCGGCCCTGCTGGCCACCTTGCTGCAGGACACGCTGGCGCAGGTACTGCCCAACGCCGCCGAACTGGCCGCGCGCACCGCCACGCCCGAGCACCTGCACCAGCTGCGCGTGGGCCTGCGCCGGCTGCGCAGCGTGCTGCGCGAGGCCGCGCCGCTGCGGGGCGAGCCCGAGGCCGTGTCGGAGGCGCTGGCGCTCGAACGCGACTGGGCCGCCCCGTTCGGCGCGCTCGGTGCTGCGCGCGACGCCGATGCGCTGGCCGCCGGCCTTTGGCCCGAGCTCGACCGCGTGCTCGAGGCTGCCGGCCTGCCGCCGCTGCCGAAGGCCGCCGCCTTGTCGGCACCAGACCCCGCCGAGGTGGTGCGAGGCACCGCCGTGCAGGCGCTGTTGATGCGCACGCTGGCCCTGGCCCTGCCGCCGCCCGCTGCCGCCGAGGCCAGCGCGCTGGCCACTGGCGCCAGCGTGGCGCCACCCGACGCCGCAGCCCTGCTACAGCCGCTGTGGAAGCGCGTGAGGCGCGGCTCGCGCGAGATCGCCGCCGCCCCGCCCGAGCAGCTGCACCGCCTGCGCAAGCGGGCCAAGCGGCTGCGCTACCTGCTGGACGCGCTGTCGCCGCAGCTCAGGCACAAACCGTTGCAGCGCATGCTGACCCTGCTGCGCAAGGCGCTCAACCGCCTGGGCGAGCTCAACGATCTGCACACCGCCGAGCTGGCCCTGAAGGCCGTGCCCGAACCCAGCCCTTCGGTGTGGCTGGCGCTCGGCTGGCTGACGGCGCACCGCCAGGCCTTGCTGGTGCGCGCCCAGGCGGCGCTCGACGAGTTGGCCAAGGCCACGCCGCCCTGGCGGTGATCAGCCGGCCTGGCGCGCCAGCGCATAGCCGACGCTGTCGACGATGTTGTCGGCGCCCAGCAGGGCCTCGAAGCCGCCGCGGCGGATCAGCGACAGCGGCTGCGGGTTCACGTGCGCCAGCACCAGCGCCACCTGCTGTCGCTGCAGGCTGCGCCACATCTGCTCGAGCGCGTCCAGGCCCGAGGTGTCGATCGACACCAGGCGCTGCATGTCCAGCACCACCGTGCGCGTGCCGCCGGGCAGCTGCTCGGGCAGCGCCTCGACCTTGCCAACCGCGCCGAAGAACAGCGAGCCGTAGAGCGCGAACACCGCCACGCCGGCCGGCAGCGGCGCCGCGGCCGCGGCGGCCTGCGGCTGCACGCTGAACAGCTGCCCCATGCGCCAGATGAAGAACACGCAGGCCATCACCAGCCCCACTTCCACCGCCACAGTGAGGTCGAACACGATGGTCAGCACGAAGGTCGTGAGCATCAGCGTGCGGTAGGTGACGGCGAACTGCCGCAGCCGCACGAACTGGTGGCCCTCGAACATGTTCCAGGCCACGAACAGCAGGATGCCGGCCAGCGCCGCCAGAGGCACGTGGCCGGCCAGCGGCGCCGCCAGCAGCAGCACGAGCAGCAGCACGGCGGCGTGCACGATGCCGGCGATGGGGCTCACGGCCCCGGCGCGCACGTTGGTGACAGTGCGCGCGATCGTGCCGGTGGCCGGAATGCCGCCGAAGAAGGGCGTCACGATGTTGGCCACGCCCTGCGCCATCAGCTCCTGGTTGGGGTCGTGGCGCTTGAAGTCCGTCATGCCATCGGCCACGCGGGCGCACAGCAGCGACTCGATGGCACCGAGCAGCGCGATGGTGATGATCGGGATCATCAGCTGCTGCAGCTGCTCCCAGCCCAGGGGCGGCAGCTCGATGCCGGGCAAGCCCTCCTTCAGCACGTTCGGCAGTTCGCCGAAGCGGCTGCCGATGGTCTCCACCGGCAGTTGCAGCAGGGCCACCAGCGCCGTGGCCAGCACCAGCACGACGATCGGCCCGGGCACCCGCGACAAGCCCCGCCAGCGCGCCGCCAGCTTCGGCCACAGCACCAGCACCGCCACGCAGCCGATCGTCAGTGCCAGCGCCTGCAGGTTGGTGTGGGCGAGGTGGCGCCCGAGCACCGACACCTGGGCGAAGAACTCGCCCGGCATCTTGTCGATCGGCAGCCCGAGCGCATCGCGCAGCTGCGACAGCGCGATCAGCACCGCGATGCCGTTGGTGAAGCCGATGACGATGCTGATCGGGATGTAGCGGATCAGCGCCCCGAGCCTGAAGAGCCCCATCGCCAGCATCAGCACGCCCGCTGCCCCGGTGCTGACGAGCAGCCCGGTGACGCCGTGTTTTTCGACGATGCCGTAGACGATGACGATGAAGGCGCCCGCCGGCCCACCGATCTGCACCTGGCTGCCGCCCAAGGCGCTGATCAGGAAGCCGGCGACGATGGCGGTGATCAGCCCCTGCTCGGGTTTCACGCCACTGGCGATGCCGAAGGCCAGCGCCAGCGGCAGCGCGACGATGCCCACCGTGAGGCCGGCGCCCAGGTCCTTGGCGAAGCGCGTTCGGTCGTAGTCCTTCAGCGCATCGAGCAGGCGAGGGCGGAAGGGGTGCAGCGGAACCGGAGCCATCAGGCGACCGATTCTGCGCCGGCCTGCCCTGCACCTGCCTGACACGGCGGCGCGCAGCTGGGGGCTGGCCGCTGCCTTCGCGGCGATGATCGGACCGCGGCCGAACTGCGCCGCGCCCATCAACTGCTGGCATGAACCGCTTCTCCTGGGGCCTCGTCGGCCCCGGCCGCATCGCCCACAAGTTCGCCGAGGCCGTGCAGCGCACGCCCGGGATGCACCTGGCCCGCGTGCAGGGCCGCGACGCCGCACGCGCCGAGGCCTTTGCCAGGCGCTGGGCTGTCGACGGCCGGCCGGCACCGGTGGCTGGCACCGACCTGGCGGCGCTGCTGGCCGACCCGGCCATCGACGCGGTGTACATCGCGACCCCGCACGCGCAGCACATCGAGGCCATCGAGGCCGCCTTGCACGCCGGCAAGCCGGTGCTGTGCGAGAAGCCGCTGGTGGCCACCGCGGCGCAGGCCGAGCGCGTGGTGGCCCTGGCGCGCGAACGCGGCGTGTTCCTGATGGAGGCGCTGTGGACGCGCTTCCTGCCGGTGTACGCGGCGATGCGCGGCTGGTTCGGCGAGGGCGGTCTCGGCGCGGTGTGCGCCGTGCAGGCCAGCTTTGCCTACCCGACGCGCTTCGACCCGGCTGATCGGCAATGGAACCCGGCCGCCGCCGGTGGCGCGCTGCTCGACATCGGCATCTACCCGCTGGCCATGATGCGCTGGGCTCTGGAGTCGGCGCCGGGCGCCTGCCCGGCCGTGACGCGCAGCGTGGTCACCGGCACGCTGGCGCCGAGCGGCGTGGACCAGCGCGTGCACGCGATGCTGTGGTTCGAAGGCGGCGCCGTCGCGCAGTTCGTCAGCGCGCTCGACCACCTGGGCGACAACTCGCTGCGCATCCTGGGCGAGCGGGGCTTCATCACGGTGGAAAACCCGTTCTGGGGTGCGACGCGGGCCCGGCTGTCGCGGCTGGGGCAGCCGGATGCCGAGCTCGTGTGCCCGTTCGAGGTGAACGGCTTCGAGTACCAGGTGCGCGAGGCCGCCCGCTGCGTGCAGGCCGGGCTGCGCGAATGCCCGGGCATGCCGCTGGCGGAGTCGCTGGCGCTGGCGCGCTGGCTCGACGCCGCGCGGCACGAGGTCGGCGTGCGCTACCCGTTCGACGAGGCTTGAGCGCCGCCCCGGGGCGACGGCCTCAGACGCGCTGGCCGACGCGCTGCCGCACCTGCGTCAGGTCCGCGCCCTTGGGCGCCAGCTCCAGGTAGGTGCCGTAGGCCTTGATTGCCTTGTCCTTGTCGCTGGCGGCCCACAGGGCGTCGCCCAGGTTCAGGTAGGCCACCGCGCGTGAGGGGTCCATCGCGATGGCGTTGGCGAACCAGCGTGCCGCCTCCTGGTAGCGCTGCTGCCGGTGGTAGATGAAGCCTAGGTTGTTGGCCGCCAGCGCGAAGTCCGGCCGCAGGCGCAGCGCCTCGGTGAACTGGGCTTCGGCCTGCTCGTACTGCTTCTCGCGGTACAGCTGCAGCCCGCGGTCGTTGGCGCGCTGGGCCTGCTGGCGCAGCGACGTGGCGGCGGCCTGCGGTACGACGATCCTCTGCTCGCGGCCCTGCAGGTCGCGCACGATGACGGGCGCTGCCTCGGCCGGCGCCTGCGCCGCGGCCGAGGCGGACGGCGCAGGCGGCCGCGCGGCGTCGAGCCGGTTGTTCATGGCGATGACTTCGCTGGGCAGCTGGCTGCTGCCGGCGTTGAGGAACTCGGTCTCCACGGGCAGTTCGAACACGAAGTCGCCGCCCTCCGAGCCGGGCAGGCTGCCGAAGGCCGGTGTTTGCGGCGCCACGGCCGCGACGGCCGGCGCCACGTAGGCGGCCAGCTCGGTGGCGGTGAGGATGCCATCGCCGTTGAGGTCGCCCCGGCCGGCCAGGCCCTGCAGCAGGGTCCAGGTGAAGATCGAGTGCCCGTTGGGCCCGCCGTCGGCCACCAGCTGGTCGGCGCCGCCGGCGGTGAGCATCTGGCGGCCCAGCCGCCGAGCGTTGTCGCGCAGGAACCGGTTGCCGGCGGCGCCGCGCGTGAGCCCGAGGCCGCTGTAGCACGCGTCCATGACGAAGAACACGTGCTTGGCGGCCACGCTCTCGGCGATGTTCTGCAGGTCGCTAATCGGGATGGCGTCGCTGGCGAACTGGTTCGGGTCGGACTCCACCGGGATCACGTAGCCCAGCTCGCGCCCCGAGCTGAGCTGTCGCGTCGCGCCATGGCCCGCGAAGAACACGAACAGGCGGTCGTTGCGCTGCATGCCGCCGTGCGAGAGCGTGTCGTGGAAGGCCGCCAGGATGCGAGCACGCGTGGCCTGACCGTTCTCCAGCGTCACCACGTTCTCGGGCGCGAAGCCGAACTTCTGCACCAGCACGTCTCGCACGGCGCGGGCGTCGCGCACGGCGTACTGGAGCCTCGGCCAGCGGGCGTAGTCGTCGATGCCCACCACGATGGCCCAGGACTTGCCGTAGTGACCCGCGGTGAGCACCGGCGCGGTGGCCGCGCCGGCCGCGCGCGGCACCGAGAAGCCGGTGCCGTCCCAGCCGGCGAACTGATAGCCCTCGGCCACCAGCTGCGACAGCACCGCCGGCAGAGCCTTGACCGTTCGCTCGTGGATGTCGTGGAACAGCACGATGCCGCGGCCCTCGCGCGCCACCGTGCGCAGCACGCGCTGAGCGATGGAGGCCGGCACCGGGTCTGCCCAGTCCAGCGAGTCGATGTTCCACATCGTCGAGCGCAGGTGGGCCGCGCCCAGCATCTGCAGCCCCTCGGCGTTGCGCGCGCCGTACGGGAAGCGGAACAGCGGCGAGCGCCGCTTGTCCACGGCCTTGAGCAGCTCGTCAGTGCTCATGATCTCGGTCTTGAGCGCGTCGCCGCCCAGTTGCGACAGCTGGGCGTGCGTGAGGCTGTGGTTGGCCAGCGCGTGGCCCTCAGCCAGAAGCTGCCGGCTGACCTCGGCCCGCCGACCCAGCCTGGGCGTGCCGTCGGGCGCGACGCTGCCCAGGTTGCTCCCCACCTGGAAGAAGACCGCCGGCGCGCCGAACTGGCGCAGGATGGCCGCGATCTCCGGCGTGTAGGTGCCGTGCGGGCCGTCGTCGAAGGTGAGGACGATGGTCTTGGGCGGCAGGCTGCGCCCGAACCACTCGCCGTCCTCCTCGGCCTGCGGCTTCAGGCCCTTGGCGACGTAGGGCACGACAAAGCCGAAGTCCTTGAGGATGCGCTCACGGTCGTGCAACGTGCGCAGCCGCGCGACGTAGTCGTCCCAGCGCTCGCGCTTGAGCTCGATGGCGCGGCTGCCGAAGCGGCCGAACACCTGGCGCAGTTCCTTCTCGTAGTTGCGCTCGATCTCCGCCAGCGCTTCCAGGTCGTCGGCGATGCGCCGGTGCAGCTTGATGGCCGGCAGCGAGCCGTCGCGCGCCAGCGGTTCCTGCAGCTTGCGCAGCAACTCGCGGAACGCCAGCCGGTCGGCGTCGAAGAGGCCGGGGTCGCTCTCGACGTAGTCCAGCAGCGCCGCGATGGCCGCCTGCCGGGCGGCGTCGGCGGGAGCCCCGCCGGACAGCAGCGCCGCGAGCTCGTCCGTCTTGGCCAGGCTGTCGTGGAACAGCATCAGGCCGATCTGGTTGGCGCGCTCGCGCTCGGCCGCCGTGAGGGCGGAGTCGCCCTCGACGAGAACGATGACGCGGCGATGGGCGGTGAGGATGCGCTCGGCAAGCTCGGACACGGCGGTGTAGCGGCCGTCGGGCTGTGCCGGGGCCGACGCGGCGACGGCGGGCGCGCGGGGCGATGCCGGCTCGGCTGCGCCCGGCCCGCGGGCCCACAGCCAGGCGGCCAGCGCGACGGCCACGGCGGCCACGGCGCCGCCTGCGGCCGCGGCAATGACGTGTTGGCGCTTCTCGGGCACGTCGGCGGCTCGCGGTGAGGGGCCGGCCCTAGCGCACGCGCTGGCCGGGCTGCGCGCCCGGGAAGGGTTCGAGCACGTACACGCCGGGCTCGGCCTTCTCGTCGGCGTGGCTGGCCGCCAGCACCATGCCCTCGCTGACACCGAACTTCATCTTGCGCGGCGCGAGGTTCGCCACCATCACCGTGAGCTTGCCCGCCAGTTGCTCAGGCTTGTAGTTGGCGGCGATGCCCGAGAAGACATTGCGCGTGCGGCCTTCGCCCACATCGAGCGTCAGGCGCAGCAGCTTGGTGCTGCCTTCCACGGCCTCGGCGGCCACGATGCGGGCGATGCGCAGATCGATCTTCGTGAAGTCGGCGATGCCGATCTCGGGCGCCAGCGCCTCGCCACCGGGCAGCGCCGGGGCGGGCGCAGCAGAGGCCGGCGGCTCGAACAGCGCCTCGAGCTTGGCCGGGTCCACGCGCTGCATCAGGTGTTGCCAAGCGCCCACCGTGTGCGCGCCTCCGTGGCAGATCGAGCGCTGCGCATCGGCCCATTGCAGCGGCGGCACCTGCAGGAAGGCCTCGACCTTGGCCGCCATCGCGGGCAGCACCGGCTTCAGGTACACGGTGAGCACGCGGAAGGCCTCCAGGCACACCGTGCAGGCGTCGTGCAGCGCGGCGTCCATGCCCGGCTGCTTGGCCAGTTCCCAAGGCTTGACGCGGTCGACGTACTCGTTCACGCGGTCGGCCAGCAGCATCACCTCGCGCAGCGCCTTGCCGAACTCGCGGCTGTCGTAGAGCGCGAACACGGTGTCGGCGTGGGCGCGCAGGCCATCGAGCAGCACGCGGCCTTCGACGCCGACGTCGGCGCTGAGCTTGCCGCCGAAACGCTTGCCGATGAAGCCCGCCGCGCGGCTGGCGATGTTGACGTACTTGCCCACGAGATCGCTGTTGACGCGGGCGACGAAGTCCTCGGGGTTGAAGTCGAGGTCTTCGACGCGCGCGTTCAGCTTGGCGCAGATGTAGTAGCGCAGCCACTCGGCGTCGAAGCCCAGATCGAGGTAGCGCACCGGGCTGATGCCGGTGCCGCGGCTCTTGCTCATCTTCTCGCCGCTCACGGTGAGGTGACCGTGCACGTAGACGAAGTCGGGCACCT
>JBIJAP010000134.1:0-8328 GCA_044345715.1 Rubrivivax sp. | reverse complement strand
CGTCGTCATCACCTCGGCCACCGCCGTCACCGCCACCGGCAGCGCCGGCAACAACGCGATCACGGTCGCGCGGTTCGACACCGGCGTCAACCATACCCTGGTGGGCGGCGCCGGCAACGACACCTACACCCTGCAGACTGACTCGATCAGCGGCCGCACCAACATCGACCACGTGCTCGTCGAGCAGGCCGGCGGCGGCGACGACACCATCGTGCTGTGGGGCGACACCGGCACAGCGCGCACCTTTGTGCTGCCGGCCAACTTCGAGAACCTGAACCTCTACGAGACCTGGAACCTGAGCGGCAGCACCACCGACACGGGCGCCAACCGCCTGGTCGGCACGAACCGCTGGTGGGCCTACAACAGCAACTGGACCACGCTGACGGGTGGGGCGGGCAACGACACCTACCAGCTCAACAGCCCCAACACACGCATCGTGGAGCTCGCGGACGGCGGCACCGACACGGTCGAGATCAACGCCAACATGGACGGCTACGTGCTGCCGGAGCACCTGGAGAACCTGACGATCGTCTCGGGGGGCAACCAGAAGGGTGTGGGCAACGCGGTGGCCAACGTGCTCACGGGCAACGCCTGGAACAACTGGCTCGATGGCCGCGCCGGCAACGACACGATGGCCGGCGGCGCCGGCAACGACACCTATGTGGTCGACAGTGTGGGCGACGTGGTCACCGAGGCAGCCAACGCCGGCTTCGACACCATCCGCACCGCGTTCACCGACTTCAGCCTCGCGACGCGGGCCAACGTGGAGGGCCTCACCTTCACCGGAACCGGCCCCAACAACGGCGTCGGCAACGACCTCAACAACCGCCTCGAAGGCAACGTGGGCAACGACACGTTGTCGGGCGGCCTCGGCGCCGACACGCTGGTCGGCGGCGGCGGGGCCGACTCGCTGGTCGGCGGTGACGGCGACGATGTGCTGATGTCGGAGGCCGTCTCCACCGCCACCGGCATCACGGCCGGACTGCACGCACAGTTCTTCACGAGCAATGGCTTGCCGCTGCTGGAGAGCATCGAGACCACCCTGAACCGCAACTGGGGCACCGGCAGCCCAGGTACCGGCGTGCCGGTGGACGAGTGGAACATGCGCCTCACCGGCCAGATCCAGATTGCCGCCAACGGCTGGTACCGCTTCAAGCTCGACAACGACTTGGATACCGTGCTGTGGCTGGACGGCGTGATGGTGACGCGGAGCCGCACGAGCAGCACCACAGACCCGATCTGGCTCGAAGCCGGGTCGGTACCGATCCGCATCGACCACCGAGAGGACAGCGGAAACGCATCGATGCGTGTGCAGTGGCAGCCGCCCAGCGCCACTGGCTTCAGCGACATCCCGAGCTCGGTGCTGAGCCATGGCAGCGCCGTGGTGGCCGCCGACATCGGTGTGGACACGATGGTCGGCGGTGCGGGAAACGACACCTACGTCGTGCGCAACGCCAACCACGTGATCGTCGAGGCGGCCGGCGGCGGCACCGACTCGGTGGAAAGCTCGTTGAGCTACTCGATCGTCGGCACCGAACTCGAGAACGTGCGGCTGATGGGTACCTTGGCGATCGACGCCACCGGTAACGACGCCGCCAACCAGCTGACCGGCAACAGCGCCGCCAACGTGCTGGAAGGCGGTGCCGGCAACGACACGCTGGTGGGCATGGGCGGTGCCGACCGGCTGGAAGGCGGCGCCGGCAACGACCGCCTGCAGGCGGCGGGCGGCAGCACCCTGAACGGCGGCGACGGCGACGACGTGCTGACGGTGCTGGACGCGTGGACACCCGCGCAGCTGCCCGGCCTGGCGTTGTGGCTCGACGCGGCCGACCTGGACGGCGACGGCGTGCAGGAAGGCTCGGCCGAAAGCGGCCAGAATGGCAGCACGGTGGCCACCTGGGCCGACAAGAGCGGCCTCGGCCGCCATGCGGTGCAGAACACCGTCGGCTGGCAGCCCACCTACGTGCAGGGCGGCCTGAACGGCCTGCCAACGATCCGCTACGACGGCGTCGACGACGGCCTGCGCGTGGCCAACATCCCCTCTATGGGCGGCAACACGAACAGCCTGTTCTGGGTGCAGCGCACCACAGACAGCGGCGGCTACATGCCGATCATGGCCAACTCGAACACCAACGGCAGCGGCGGCGGCTGGATCCTGATCGTCAACCAGAACGACGGTCGTACCGACCTGACGGGCTACGGCAACGCCCATTCGGCGGCGTCCTACTGGGCCAACGGCGTGCAGCCGGGCTGGACCAACGCCGGCTCGGCCTGGAACACGCTGAACGGCAACACCTCGGTGGTGGGTGTGGCGAACCAGCCGTTCAACTGGAACGGCTCGTTGCTGACCAGCGGCTACGGCGGCTTCTGGAACTTTAGTGGCGACATCCCGGAGATCGTGGTGACGAGCAGCACCCTGTCGGCCACCGACCGCCAGTTGCTCGAGGGCTACCTGGCCTGGAAGTGGGGCGGGCAGGGGCTGCTGGCGGCCGACCACCCGTACCGCAACGCGTCGCCCAGCTTCGCTGACACGGGCGCGGGCGGCCAGCTGAACGGGGGCGCGGGCGCCGACACGCTGACGGGCGGTCTCAACGCCGACACGCTGGACGGCGGCACGGGCGCCGACTCGATGACGGGCGGCCGGGGCGACGACATCTACGTGGTGGACAACGCGGCCGACGTGGTGGTGGAGCTCGAGGGCGGCGGCATCGACACGGTGCGCTCCAACCTCAGCCTGACGCTCGGCGCGTTCCTGGAGCGGCTCGAGCTGCAGGGCAGCGCCGACCTCACGGGCGACGGCAATGCGCTGGACAACGCCTTGATCGGCAACGCCGGGGCCAACCGCCTGTCCGGCGGCGCGGGCAACGACACGCTCGACGGCGGCCTCGGCGCCGACTCGCTGGAAGGCGGCACGGGCAACGACACGTACGTCGTCGACGACGGCGGCGACACGGTGGTCGAGGCCGCGGATGCCGGCACCGACCTCGTGCTCGCGAGTGTCAGCCACGCCCTCGCGGCCCAGGTCGAGAACCTGACGCTCACCGGCACCGCTGCCAATGGCATCGGCAACGAACTCAACAACCTCATCGTCGGCAACGACTCGGCCAACCAGCTGGTCGGCGCAGCCGGCGCCGACACGCTGCAGGGCGGCGCCGGGGTCGACACCCTGCTGGGCGGCGACGGCGACGACGTCCTGGAAGGTGGCGTCGGATCCGACCGCCTGGAGGGCGGTGCGGGCAACGACACCTACATCGTCGACCAGCCGGGCGATGCGGTCGTGGAAGCGGCCGACGGCGGCATCGACACCGTGCTGTCGATCGGCAGCCGCACCCTCGCGGCCCACGTCGAGAGCCTGGTGCTGACCGGCAGCCTGGCGGTCGACGGCTTCGGTAACGACCTGAACAACGTCATGACGGGCAACGCCGCCGCCAACCGGCTGGAGGGTGGCGCGGGCGCCGACACGCTGGAAGGCGGCGCTGGTGCCGACACGCTGGACGGCGGCACCGGTGCCGACTCGATGACCGGCGGCGCGGGCGACGACACCTACCTTGTCGACGACGCGGGCGACGTGGTCGTGGAGGCGGCCGACGGCGGCATCGACACCGTCGTGGCCTCGGTCAGCCGCAGCCTGTCGGTCGAGGTGGAGAACCTCGTGCTCGCGGGCGAAGCCGCCATCGACGGCACCGGCAACGGGCTGGACAACGCCCTCACCGGCAACGCCGGGGCCAACCGGCTGGCCGGCGGGGCGGGGCGCGACACGTTGCTGGGCGGTGCCGGCGACGACGCGCTGGACGGTGGCGTGGGCATCGACTCGATGGAAGGCGGCACGGGCGACGACACCTACGAGGTCGACAACGCCTCCGATGCCGTGGTCGAGGCCGAAGGCGCTGGCACCGACACGGTGCGCACCAGCGTGAGCCACGCGCTGACGACCCACGTCGAGCGGCTGGTGCTCACTGGAGGCGCCGCCATCGACGGCACCGGCAACACGCTGGCCAACGAGATCACCGGCAACTCGGCGGCCAACCGCATCGACGGCGGCGCCGGGGTCGACACGATGACCGGCGGTGCGGGTGATGACACCTACCTCGTCGACAACGCTGGCGATGCGGTGGTCGAAAATGCCGACGGCGGCACCGACACCGTGCTGGCGTCGGTCACCCACGCGCTGGCGGCCGGCGTCGAGAACCTGGTGCTCAGCGGCAGCGCGGCCATCGACGGCACGGGCAACGCGCAGGCCAACCAGATCAGCGGCAACGCGGCGGCCAACCGCCTCGACGGCGGCGCCGGGGTCGACACCCTGGAAGGCGGCGCCGGCGACGACACCTACGTGGTCGACGACGCGGGCGACGTGGTGCTTGAAGCGGCCGATGGCGGCATCGACACCGAGATCTCGTTCGTGACCCGCAGCCTGTCGGCCGAGGTCGAACACCTGGTGCTGGCCGGCACCGCGGCGATCGACGGTACCGGCAACGCGCTGGCCAACCGCATCACCGGCAACGAGGCGGCGAACGCGCTGGCTGGCGGCGCCGGCAACGACTCGCTCGACGGCGGCGTGGGCGCCGACTCGATGGAAGGCGGCGCGGGCGACGACACCTACGTGGTCGACGACGACGCCGACGTGGTGGTGGAGGTCGAGGGGGGCGGCATCGACACGGTGCGGGCGAGCGTGAACCGGACGCTGGGTGCGTTCCAGGAACGGCTGGTGCTGCTGGGCAACGGCAACCTGGCCGGCACCGGCAACGAACTCGACAACACGCTCACGGGCAACGCTGGGAGCAACTTGTTGCTTGCCGGCGCCGGCAACGACACGCTGGACGGCGGCACTGGCGCGGACACGCTGGACGGCGGCGCGGGAGACGACACCTACGTCGTCGACCACGTCGGCGACGGGGTGGTCGAGGCCGCCGACGGCGGCGTGGACCTGGTGCGTTCCAGCGTGAGCCACACCCTGGCCTCGAACGTCGAGCAGCTGATCCTGACCGGCAGCGCCGCCAACGGCACCGGCAACGGCCTGGACAACCTGATCACGGGCAACGGCGCGGCCAACGTGCTGGCCGGCGGTGCCGGCGCCGACACGCTGGCCGGCGGTGCCGGCAACGACACGCTGCAGGGCGGCGATGGCAACGACCAACTCGAGGGCGGCACCGGGGCCGATTGGATGGATGGTGGCGCGGGCGACGACACGTACCTCGTGGACAACGCCGGCGACGTGGTCGTCGAGGCCACTGGCGGCGGGACCGACACCGAAATCTCCACCGTGACGCGCACGCTGGCGGCCGGGGTCGAGAACCTGGTGCTGGGCGGCGAAGCGGGTATCAACGGCACCGGCAACGAGTTGAACAACGTCATCACGGGCAATACGGCCGCCAACATCCTGACCGGCGGGGCCGGCAACGACACCCTGGTGGGCGGCGGCGGGGCCGACGTGCTGCGCGGCGGCGACGGCGACGACCTGATGATTGCGGGCGACCTGGCGTCGGTGAGCTTCGCGCTGGGCGGCGCCGGCTTCGACACCCTGCAACTCTCCGCGCCGGGCTCGACCCTCGATCTTGACGGGCTGATCGGCCGCGCCAGCGGCATCGAGGCGCTGGACCTCCGCAACGGCGCAGCCGGGTCGGTGGACTTCTCAGCTCTCGGGCTGACCAGCATCACCGACTCCGGCAGCCTGGTGCTCAGACTGGACCAGGGCGACACCATCGCCATCCAGGGCGGTGGCACCCTGGTGCAGACGGCGGCCAATGACAACAGCATCACCTACTCGGTGTACAGCAGCGCCGACCAGACGCAGCAACAGGTGGGCAACCTGCAGGTGGTCTGGGGTCCCTGAGAGCCACCGCCGGAGCCCGGACGACCCCGTCCGGGCTCTGGGCGGCGCGCTGAGGCCTCGGGGCGAGGGCGGCCCCTCAGGAAGGAATAGCGGTCCAGCCAGGGGCCTTTTCCGGGCATGGCCCCCGGCCCGCCTGGGGCCCAATTCGTACAGCCGAAGTCGGGCGCCCGCACGCGGCGCCTGGACCCAAAGGCTGTGAAGCGATGAACCAAGCCCTGTTTCTCTTCCTGCGCGCGAACCGCCGCCACCTGGCCGACCTGATGCTGGCCGGGCTGGTGGTGAACACGCTCGCGCTGTCGCTTCCGCTGTTCTCGATGCTGGTGTACGACCGGGCCGTCGGCAACCAGATCCACGACACGCTGTGGGCGCTGGCCATCGGCATGGCGCTGCTGCTGGGCTTCGAGCTCATCTGCCGCATCGCCCGCATGACGCTGGTCGAGCAAGCCGCCAGCCGCTGGGACACCACGCTCGACGAGCGGTTGATGCGGGGCGTGCTGGCCGCGCCGCTGGCGCAACCTTTGGCAGTGGGCCTGGTCCTGCACCGCTACCGCGACCTGGGTGCGGCGCGCGAGTTCCTGTCGGCCAGCTACCTGCTGCCGCTGGCCGACCTGCCGTTTCTGCTGTTGTTCGCCCTGGCCGGCTGGTTCATCGGCGGGCCGCTGGTCTTCATCCCCCTGGCGACGGGCGCGCTGCTGTGGGCGGTGACGGCGCTGCTACTGCATGTGTCGCGGCATCACCAGCGCGCGGCTGACCGGGCGCACGGCCGCAAGATCAACCTGCTGGTGGAGACGCTGACCGCGCGCGAGAGCCTTGGCCAGCCTGTCGCCGCGAGGCTGGCGCTCGAGGGCTTCCGCCAGCCCGCCGCGGCCTGCGCGCGCAGCAGCACCCGATCGCGCGTGTGGTCGCAACTGGTGCAGCAGGTGGTGCCGGTCGGACTCGGCGCATCGGCGGTGCTGCTTCTCGTGGCGGGCGTGTTCCAGATCGAAGCCCAGCTGCTGTCGGTCGGCGGGCTGATCTCGCTCACGATGCTGGGAGGCCGCATGGTCGGTGGGATGTGCGCGCTGGCGCCGGCCAGCACCCGCTGGGCCGAGTTCCGGCGCGCGCTGGCCGACATGCGGGCCGCGGTCGACCTGGAGGCGGCCTCTCCGTCTGCGGCCGAAGCCGCGCCCTTCGCGAGGTCCGGTGACCCGGCCCTGCGCGCCGAGGGCGTGCAGGCACACGGGCTGCGGGTGCGCTACCCGGGCGCGGACCGGGCGGTGCTGGACGGCATCGCCCTGCGCCTGGGCGCTGGCGAGCTGGTGGCGGTGGTGGGCTCGTCGGCCGCGGGCAAGAGCACGCTGCTGCGGGTGCTGGCCGGGCAGATCGCTCCCGAGTCGGGCAGCCTGATCGTGGCCGGGCGCCAGATCGCCGACGACGAGCAGCGTCGCGCGCTGGCCGCGGCGGTGGCCTGCAAGCCGCAGGACCCCACCTTCTTGCCCGGCACGGTGCGCCAGGTGGTCTGCCCGCTGGCCCCGGCGGCGGCCGACCAGGCCTGGGAAGGCGACGACGCGGTGCTGCGCAGCCTGCGTGCGGCCGGCTTCGGCCGCGCACTGGAGCTTGGCGGCGTCGGCCTGAATTTGTCGGTCGGCCTGGCCGGGCAGGGCTTGTCAGGCGGCCAGCGACAGATGCTCGCGCTGGCGCGTGCCTTGCACAGCGACGCCGGGCTGCTGCTGCTGGACGAGCCGACCCTGGGTCTGGACCGCGCCTCGCAGGAAACCCTGATCGCCAGCCTGGCAGCCCTGCGCGGCGGCGGGCGCTGCGTGGTCGTGGCCACGCACACCACCGAGCTGATCCGCGTCTGCGACCGCGTGCTGGTGCTCGACGCCGGACGGCTGGTGATGGATGCACCCCCGGCACGCCTGCTCGACGGCTCCGCCGCTGGCGCGCGGCCGCCCGCTGCGCCGCGTCCGACCGGGGGGGGCCCAGCCGCTGGTTCCGCCGCAGCGCCCTCAGCGGCCTCTACCAACGCCCCGGTTCCGGATGCCGCCTTGGCGACATCCGTGACGCAAGACCGGTCCGCGGCGCTCGCCGCTGCCGATAACACCTGAGTTCATGCCCGTGCACACCATGCCTACCCACTTCTCGCGCCGGCTCGACCGGTTGGCCGGTCCGTTGCGGCGGTCGGCCCTGTCTGCCGCCGTGGCCTGCCTGGCCGCGTCGCTGGGCGGCTGCGTGGCGCTCCCTTCATCCACCGACGAGGTCCAGGCCTCCTCGGGTGCTGCTGCCGTCCAACCGGCCGTCTGGGGGGATCCCCCGGCCCGCGCGGTGCACGACCGGCACGCCGCAGCGGCAGGGTCTGCTTCCCAGCGGATCTCGGTCCCAGTGGTTACCGACGTCGCTCTGGCCGCGCCGCGTCCCGATGCCGATGCCGGCCTCGCAACGGGCACTGGCGCTGCACCCAACAGCGCGGCGGGCCCTGGCCTGCTTCGGCGGCTGCTGGCCCGCCAATTGCCTGGTTG
>JBIJAP010000180.1:0-7106 GCA_044345715.1 Rubrivivax sp. | reverse complement strand
CCATACCGCAACGCGCCGCGCACGCTCGATCTCGATCTGCTGTTCGTCGGCGACCTCGTCTTGAACAGCGCGCGCCTCGTGCTGCCGCATCCGCGACTGCATCTGCGCGCCTTCGTGCTGGAGCCGCTGCTCGAACTGGCACCGGGCTGGTCGCACCCGGCGCTCGGCGCGCTGGCCACGTGGCGCGCTGGCACGGTCGATCAGGCCATCGAGCGCCTGGCCTGAGGCGCCACGCTCGGCGCGGCGCGCCTGCTCAGGACGAGAACTGCACCTCAAAGAATCGCTGGCCCGCGTAGGCGATGGTCCCGGTGAGGATGCCGCCGCCCAGCAGCAAGGCCAGGATGGCCGCCAGCACCGGCCCCCAGCCCGTGCCGCGGCCGGGCCGGCCGGGGTTGTGGCGCTCGTCCCAGCGCTCGTCGGGTGTCAAGGCCCAGACGATGGCGGTGAACATCGCCACCGAGAGGCTCAGGCCCAGCAGGGGCAGCAGGGCCCACGACAGCGGGTCATCCTGGCCCAGCGTGAGGTGGCGGTGCAGGCCGATGACGCCCAGCGCTGTGGGCAGCGGGTGCAACCAGGCCCAGCGGTCGCCCAGGCCGTAGAGATACATGCGGTGCAGGCCCAGCGTGCCGGCCAGCAGCGCCAGCCAGGCGGCGAGCGTCTTGCTGCGGTAGTACGCCGTTGGCGGATCGCAGAGACGACGAGACCATGCCGCAGTCTATAATGCGCGGTTTCCGACGCTGGCCGTGGGGTTCATCGCAACCTGCTCGGCGTATCTACGGTGTCGGCTCCGGCAGATGGCCCGCCCGGCCGTGTCCACGGGCCCGGGTCGTCGCAAGTTCCCAATGCATCTTCCGAATCTGAGGTGATCATGGTCGTTATTCGACTGGCCCGTGGCGGCGCCAAGAAGCGCCCGTTCTACAACATCGTCGTTGCCGACTCGCGTGAGCGTCGCGACGGCCGCTTCATCGAGCGCCTGGGTTTCTACAACCCGATGGCTGCCGGTGGCGAGCAGCCGCTGCGTGTGGCGATCGACCGCGTGACCCACTGGACGGGCGTCGGCGCCCAGCTGTCGCCCACGGTGGCGCGCCTGGTGGCGCAGGCCGCCAAGGCCACCGCCTGACGGCAACCGTTCCTGCGGCCGTGCACGCTGCCCTGGGCCCCCCCGAGGCACTGCCGGCCGACGCGGTCGAGGTCGGCCGCGTGCTCGGGGCCTGGGGCGTGAAGGGCGGCTTGAAGGTGATGCCCTTCGCCGCCGACGCGCAGGCCCTGTTTTCCACCAAGCGCTGGTACCTCGCGCCGGCTGAGCCCCCGCGCCCCGGCGGCTTGCCGCATCCGGTGCTGCTGCGCATTGCGCTGGCGCGCGAGCAGGGCGATGGCATCGTCGCCACGGTGCAGGACCTCGACGACCGCGATGTCGCCGAAAGCCTGAAGGGTGCCCGCATCTGGGTCTCGCGGGCCAGCTTCCCGACACCCGACGAGGGCGAGTTCTACTGGGTCGATCTCATCGGCATGAGCGTGCTCGACCGCGAGTCGCAGCCGCTGGGCGAGGTGGTCGGCCTGCTCGAGACCGGCCCGCACTGCGTGCTGCGCGTGCGGCCGGCAGATCCTGCGGCCGAAGAGATCCTGATCCCTTTCGTCGACGCCTACGTCGACGCTGTCGAGCAGGCCGAGCGTCGCATCCGCGTCGACTGGCAAGCCGACTACTGACGCGCTCGACGCCCGCGCGCGGCCCATGCGCTTCGACATCGTCACGCTGTTTCCCGAGCTGATCGCGCCTCATCTGGTGCACGGCATCACGCGACGTGCCTTCGAAGGCGCGGTGCAGGTGCAGACCTGGTCGCCACGCGACCACACCGACGATGCCTACCGGCGCGTCGACGACCGCCCCTACGGCGGCGGCGCCGGCATGGTGATGCTGGTCGAGCCCTTGCTGCGCACGCTCGACGCCATCGCCGCGGCACGCGGCCCGGGGCCGCTTGCGGTGATCCACTTCACGCCCACCGGGCGCCGGCTCGACCAGGCGCTCGTGCAGCAGCTGGCCGCCGGCCCGGGTGCGGTGCTGCTGTGCGGCCGCTACGAGGGCATCGACCAGCGGCTGGTCGACGCCCGCGTAACGCTGGAGATCAGCCTCGGCGACTTCGTGCTCTCTGGCGGTGAGTTGCCGGCACTGGCGCTGCTCGATGCGGTGGCGCGGCTGCAGCCCGGCGTGCTGACCGAGCCCTCGCACCAGTGCGACAGCTTCTCCGACGGCCTGCTCGAAGGCCCGCACTACAGCCGGCCCGAGCGCCTGGCCATCGACGGCGTGGAGCAGGCCGTGCCCGAGGTGCTGATGTCGGGGCACCACGCCGACATCGCACGCTGGCGCCGCGAACAGGCCCTGGCGCTGACGCTGCGGCGCCGGCCCGAGCTGGTCGCGGCGGCGCGCGCCGCTGGCCGCCTGAGCAAGGCCGACGAGCGCTTCCTGGCGGCGCAGCCGACCATGCCATAATCAAAGGCTTTGCGATCCTCTGCCGGGCATCGATATCCCCCAACAAGGCCCAGAGCAAGATCGTTTTCGGAGAAACCAGTGGACCTCATTGCCACCCTCGAGCAGGAAGAGATCGCGCGCCTGAACCGCACGATCCCGGCCTTCGCCCCCGGCGACACCGTCATCGTCAACGTCAACGTGGTCGAAGGCACGCGCAAGCGCGTCCAGGCCTACGAAGGCGTCGTCATTGCCAAGCGCAACCGCAGCCTCAACAGCAGCTTCATCGTGCGCAAGGTGTCCAACGGCGAAGGCGTGGAGCGCACGTTCCAGACCTACAGCCCGCTGATCGCCAGCATCGAGATCAAGCGCCGCGGTGCCGTGCGCCGCGCCAAGCTGTACTACCTGCGCCAGCGCAGCGGCAAGAGCGCGCGCATCAAGGAAAAGCTCGCTTGATCGCGGGCTGACCGCAGGCGCCGCCTTGGCAGCGCCACCGCGCATCCTCGACCCCCGCCGCGTGCCCGTGGCGGGGGTCGATTCACATCTGCCGTCGGTGCCGCTGGCCCGCCTGGTTTCGCCGGAGCTGCGGGCCCGTTTCGCGACGGGCGAACCCTTCGAGCCCGAGCACCCGGGTGACGGCAAGCCTTTCGAGGGCCGCAGCGCCGCCGCCGCCGCGGTGCTGGTTCCGCTCGTGCAGCGCGAGCAGGGACTCGCGGTGCTGCTGACCCGCCGCACCGATCATCTGCGCGACCACGCCGGGCAGATCAGCTTTCCCGGCGGCCGCAGCGAGCCCGGGGACGACGGCCCCGTGGGCACCGCGCTGCGCGAGGCCCATGAGGAAGTGGGTCTGGCGCCGGCCCACGTCGAGGTGATCGGCACCTTGCCGGCCTACACCACCGTGACGCACTTCGTCGTCACGCCGGTGGTGGCCCTGGTCGAGCCGCGATTCGAGCTGGCGCTCGACCCGGTCGAGGTGGCCGAGGCCTTCGAGGTGCCGCTGGCCTGGCTGATGAATCCGGCCCACCACCACCGCCATCGATTCGAGTTCGACGGGGGCGAGCGCCAGTTCCTGTCGATGCCTTGGCGCGCGCCCGGCCCTGATGGCGCGTCCCGCGAGTACTTCATCTGGGGCGCCACGGCGGCCATGCTGCGCAACCTGTACCGGTTCCTGGCGCGCTGATCAGCCCGAGCGACTGTCGCAATGTCGCCAAAGGGGCCCACCGCGAGCGGCGGCGCGGGCATACTCGCGCCGACATCGAATGACCTCAATTCGCATCAGGGAATACCTGTATCGAAACCCCGCAGTCTGAAGTGCCAACCCCCTCTGAATCGCCTTCGACGCCTGCGCTACCCGAGAAGCCGACTTCCGGGGCGCTGATCGACGCGGGTCCGGCGCCAGCCCCCGAGGACGACTGCCTCGCCCTGCCGGCGTCCGCCTTCCATGGCTTTGTCGTGGCCATCGGCGCTTCGGCCGGCGGACTGGAGGCGCTGGAGCGGTTGTTTGCCGCCTTGCCGGGTGACACCGGGGCCGCCTTCGTCGTGATCCAGCACTTGTCGCCCGATCACAAGTCGATGATGGACAACTTGCTGGCCCGCTATACGTCCATGCCTGTGTGCGTGGCCGGGCACGACATGCCCCTGGCTCCCAACGCGGTGTTCCTCATTCCGCCGGCCAAGAGCATGCGGATTGCGGGCGACCGCCTGTTGCTGAGCCCGAAGCCCGAGCACGGCCTGGCGTTGCCCATCGACGTGTTCTTCGCCAGCATGGCCGAACAGTGTGCCGACCGCGGCATTGCCGTCGTCCTGTCGGGCACAGGCAGCGACGGTTCGCGGGGAATTCCGGCCGTCAATGCCGCGGGTGGTTTCGTCTTCGTGCAGGAGCCGGCCGATGCCAAGTTCGACGGCATGCCCCGCAGCGCGGTGGGCACAGGTCTGGCCGACGTGGTGGCACCCACGGCCGAACTCGCCCAGCGGCTGAGCGTGCATCTCCGTGCGCCACGGCATGTGTCGCTTCGACCGCCGGGTGGCGTCACGCCGCCCGGTTTGGCAGAGCCGCTGGAGGGCATCCTGGAACTGATGCTGCTCCACAGCGGCATCGACTTCGCCGACTACAAGCCCACGACGGTCTTGCGTCGCATCGAGCGCCGCATGCAGGTCCAGCGGACAGCCTCCTTGCACGCCTACCGCGATCTGCTCGCTGCGTCGCCCGACGAACAGTCGGTGCTGCGCCGGGAGTTGTTGATCCCGGTGACGCGCTTCTTTCGCGACGCCGAGGTCTTCGAGCAACTGGCCGATCAGGTGATTGCGCCACTGGCGCAACGTGACGGGGCGGCAGAGACGATCCGTGTTTGGGTGGCCTGCTGCGCGACGGGTGAAGAGGCGTACTCCATCGCCATCCTGTTTGCCGAGGCCTTCGAGCGCCAGGGCCGGCTGCGCCCGGTGAAGATCTTCGCCACCGACGTCGAGCAGCACTATCTCGACATCGCAGCGGCCGGCCTCTACCCCGACACGATCGCGGCCGAGGTCTCGGGCCAACGGCTCGAGCGCTGGTTCGTCGAGCGCGACGGTGGCTGGGCGGTGCGCCCCGAGGTCCGCCAGATGGTGATCTTCGCCCGCCACAACATCGTGGCCGACCCGCCGTTCACGCGGGTCGACCTCGCGTCCTGCCGCAACGCCCTGATCTACTTCCAGCCCGGGGCGCAGGAGCGCGCGATGCGCCGCCTGCAGTACGCGCTGGCGCCGGGCGGGCATCTGCTGCTCGGGCCGAGCGAGTCGCTGGGCGTTCTGCATCGCGACTTCGCCACCCAGCCGGGTCGGGGCAAGGTGTTCCGGCTGCTGAGGCACGATCGCACGGCTCAGTATCTCGACATCAACTCCCGCCACGAGACCTCGTCGCAACGCCGGTCACCGAGGCGGCGTTCTACCGAGGTGACGCTGCCGTCGTCTCCGAGCTGGGTGGCACAAGGCGAGAAGCTGCTGCTTCAGTCCTACATGCCGCCGTCGCTGCTGGTGGGCCCGTCACGCGAGTTGCTGCACGTGTACGGCGCGGCCAGCGAACTCCTGCAGATCGGCGAAGGGCAGATGTCGCTCGATGTGCTGAAGCTGCTTCCGCGCGAACTGTCCTGGGCCGCCGGGCTGCTTCTGCAGGCCGTGTCGGCCGATGGCCGAACCGAGAGTGCCGCACCGGTGATGCTGGGCGAAGGCGATCGTGCGCGCCGTGTGCGGCTGGTGGCCCGCCGCCTGGCGGACATAGGCCCGCACGGCGACACCGGCGCCACGTCTTGCACCCTGCTCAGCATCGAGCCACTCGATCTGCCCACCCTGGGCCCTGCAGACACCGCTGAACTCGACGAGGAACAGCGCAAGCGGGTCGAGGTGCTCGAGCGCGAACTCGACCTCACGCACGAGAGCCTTCAGGCCACCATCGAGGAACTGGAGACGGCGAACGAGGAACTGCAGGCCACCAACGAGGAGTTGATGGCCAGCAACGAAGAGCTGCAGAGCACCAATGAAGAGCTGCAGTCGGTCAATGAAGAGCTCTACACCGTGAACTCCGAGTACCAGGAGAAGGTGGACGTGCTGAACTCCGTCAACGCCGACCTGGAGAACGTCGCCAAGGCCACCGCGACGCCGACCTTGTTCGTGGACGAGCAGTTGAGGCTGCTGCGCTTCACGCCCGAGCTGATGCATCTGTTCAAGGTGCGCGAGGGCGACCGGGGCCGATCACTCGAAGACTTCGCCAACATGCTCGACTATCCGGAGCTGTTCAGCGACCTGCGCCGCACGCTGGCCGATCGGGTGGTGACCGAGCGCGAGGTGCGCAGCCGCGACGGCCAGTGGTGGCTGGCGCGCATCCAGCCCTATGCCGCCCGTGTGCCGGGCAGCACGAAGGCGGTGATGAGCTTTGTCAACGTGACTTCGCTCAAGGACAGCCAGCGCCTGCAATCGGTCATCGACTCGCTGGCCGAACATCTGGCCGTACTCGACTCGCAGGGTTCCATCCTGCTGGTCAACCAGGCGTGGTGGCGTTTCGCGGCCGAGAACGGAGACGCCGAACTGCGCCACAGCGGCCCTGGCAGCAACTACCTTCGCGTGTGCGCCAGCGCGGCGCTGGTCGACCCCGACGCCCGCCTGGCGCACGACGGCGTCAGCGCCGTGCTCGCCGGCCGCCAGCCCCAGTTCACGCTGCAGTATCCCTGCGACAGCGGCGGCCGCCGACTCTGGTTCCTGATGAACGTCGCACCGGTGGCCCACCCGGCGGGAGGTGCCGTGGTCAGCCACATCGACATCACGTCCTGGGCGGAGTCCACGGCCGCGAGCCGCCAGGGCGACGTTGGTTCTTCATGAGCACGAAGGTTCTCAAGCAGCGTGTGCAGGCGCGCGACCGGCTGCTGATGCAGGCCGAGAGCGTGGGGCAGTTGTTCGACGAGCAAATGCTCGCCGCGATCGCACGGGGCGATCTCTCGCAGGTCGAAGCCGCGGTGAGCCGCCACGACGCGCGGCTGTCGGAGCTCACCGAAGACCTGCGCATCTACCAGGCCGAGCTGCACGCGCAGGCCGACGAACTGCAGGCCAGCCAAGTGCGCACCGAGGCCATGGTCCAGCGCTTTGCGGCGTTGTTCGCGGGCATGCCGGTGGCCTG
>JBIJAP010000122.1:0-8815 GCA_044345715.1 Rubrivivax sp. | reverse complement strand
GAAGTTCTTCGGGTCGACCACCGTGCTGTAGATGTTGGTGAAGACCTTGAACTCGGGCGCGCAGCGGATGTCGTAGCCGTAGCTGCTGGTGCCGTAGCTCACGATCTTCTGGCCGTCGGGCGATTGCCGCACCTGCCCTGGCTCGAAGGGCTCGATCATGCCGTGCTGCTCCGCCATCTGGCGGATCCATCGGTCGCTCTTGATGCTCAACGCGCTTCCCCTGGGTTGCTGGGCGCGGATTCTGTCAGGTGCGGCGGCCGCGCTAGAGTGCCGCATGGCGCCGCCGCGGCGCAGGAGACACCCCCATGGCCAGCCCCTTCCGCCCCGCCCTGCAGCTGCTGGGCCAGTACGCTGAATTCCACCGCGACCGGCGCAACATCGCCACCCACTTCGTCGGCGTGCCGATGATCATGTTCGGCAGCCTCGTGCTGCTGTCGCGCCCGGCCTTCGAGCTGGCCGGCCTGGCGCTGTCGCCCGCGTGGCTGGTGCTGGCGCTGGTGATCGCCTGGACGCTGAGCCGCGGCGCGCTGGCGCTGGGCGTGGCCACCAGCGTGCTGTGGCTGGTGCTGGCGGCACTGGCGCATGCCGTGCCCGGTGGCGCGTGGTGGGCCTGGGGCCTGGGCGCCTTCGTGCTGGGCTGGGTGATCCAGCTCGTGGGCCACTACTACGAGGGCCGCAAACCGGCCTTCGTCGACGATCTGGTCGGCCTCTTCGTCGCGCCGATGTTCGTGCTGCTGGAGCTGCTCGCGCCGGCAGGCTTCTTCAGGGGCCTGATGGCCGACGTCGAGCGCCAGGCCGGCCCGACGCTGCTGCGCGACCTCGCCCACCCGGCGACGCGATGACGCCCGCCCGGCGCGAGGCGATCACCGGCCTCGTGCTGTGTGGCGGCCGCGGCAGCAGGATGGGCGGATTGGGCGGAATGGGCGGCGCCGAGAAGGCCCTGCTGCCCTGGGCGGGCTCCAGCCTCGCCGCCCACGCCGTGGCACGGCTGGCGTCGCAGGTCGGCCCGCTGGCCCTCAACGCCAACCGCGAGGCGGACCGCTATGCGGCGCTGGGCTTGCCGGTGTGGCCCGACGAGACCGAGGACTTGCCCGGCCCGCTGGCCGGCTGGCAGGCGGCGCTGCACCGCATGGCCACCGAGTGGCTGCTGACGGTGCCTTGCGACGCCCCGCACTTTCCGCTCGATCTGGCCCCGCGGCTGATGGCCGCAGCGTCACCGCTGGCCATCGCCGTGACGGCCGACGGCCCGCAGCCGGTGTTCGCGCTGGTGCATCGCTCACTGGCGCCGGCCGTGGCGGCGGCCCTGGCGCGTGGAGAGCGGGGCGTGGCCCGCTTCGCCCTGGCGCACGGCGCGGCCACCGTGCACTTCGACGACGCCGAGGCCTTTGCCGACGCCGACACGCCCGAGGAACTGGCCCGGCTGAGCCGAAGCGCCCGCTGAAGCCGCGGCCCGCTCAGCCGCGCTGAATGGCCAGCCGGCCGTGATCGGCCAGGAACCGCTGCTCCAGCAGCTTGGTGGCGGCATAGATCGCGTCGATGGTCGGCGTCGGCACACCTGCGATCGTGCCCAGCTCGATGACGGCGCCCACCAGGGCATCAAGCTCCAGCGCGCGGCCGGCCTCCACGTCTTGCAGCATGCTGGTCTTGTGCGCGCCCACGGCCTCGGCACCGGCCAGACGCTGCTCGAGCGTGATCTTGAAGCGCACACCCAGGGCCTCGGCCACGGCCTGGCCCTCGGCCATCATGCGGCGCGCCAGCTCGCGCGTGGGTGCGAAGCGGGCGATGTCCTGCAAGGTGCCGTGCGTCAGCGCGCTGATCGGGTTGAAGCTCAGGTTGCCCCAGAGCATCAGCGCTTGGCTCAGCGCCTCGACACGCGGCGTGCGCTCGTTGCTGGGCTCGCCGACGGTGAAGCGGTTGCCCTCGACGAGCTTCACGAGGCCCGGCGCCACCAGCTCGGCCGCCGGGTACACCACGCTGCCGATCACGCGCTCGGCCGGTATCGCGCGCGCAATGACGCCGTCGGGGTCGACCGCCGTGACGGCGCGGCCCTGGTGCGCCCCCGGAAGCGCGTGGAAGTACCACCACGGCACGCCGTTGACCATGCTCACGACCATGGTGTCGGGGCCGTACAGCGCCGGCAGCTCGGCCACCACCTCGCGCAGCTGGTGTGCCTTCAAGGTGAGCAGCACGACGTCCTGCGGGCCGGCCTCGGCCATGTGCTGCACGGCGCGCACGCTCTTCGCGTGCTCCTGCGTGCCGTCTTCGAGCACGAGGCGAAAGCCGTCGGCGTTGATGGCCTCCAGGTTGCGCCGCCGCGCGATGAACGTGACGTCTTCGCCGGCCAGCGCCAAGCGCGTGCCCAGGTAGCCGCCGATGGCGCCGGCGCCCACGACCGTGATCTTCATGCCCAAGGGTTCTTTCGAGTTCAACCGCCGGCCGCGCGCTCGCGGGCGCGCAGCAGCGACTTTGCGTAGCCAAACAGCGGCCACACCAGCAGCAACATCGCCAGGCCGAAGATGCTGCCGACGAGACCATTGCTCCAGAAGATGGACAAGGAACCCTGCGACGACAGCATGGCCTGGCGGAAGCTGCCCTCCGCCATGTCGCCCAGCACCAGCGCCAGCACGAGTGGCGCGAGCGGGTACTTGAGTTTCTTGAAGAGGTAGCCCAGCACGCCGAAGATCAGCATCGTCCAGACGTCGAACATCGAGCTGTTGACGGTGTATGCGCCGATGGCGCAGATGACGATGATCACCGGCGCGATCACCGCGAACGGAATGCGCAGGATGGCCGCCCACCACGGCACCGTCGTCAGCACGACGATCAGGCCGACGATGTTGCCCAGGTACATGCTGGCGATCAGGCCCCAGACGAAGTCCTTCTGCTCGACGAACAGCATTGGCCCCGGCTGCAAACCCCAGATCAGCAGGCCGCCCAGCAGCACCGCCGCGGTGGGTGAGCCCGGGATGCCCAGCGTCAGCATGGGCAGCAGCGCGCTCGTGCCGGCAGCGTGGGCCGCGGTCTCGGGCGCGATGACGCCTTCGATGTCGCCCTTGCCGAATCCTTGCGGGTTCTTGCTCAGGCGGCGCGCCATGCCGTAGCTCATGAACGACGCCGGCGTGGCGCCCCCCGGCGTGATGCCCATCCAGCAACCCACGGCCGTGCTGCGCAGGAAGGTCTTCCAGTACTTGAGCATGGCCTTCCAGGTCTCGAGCACTTCGGCGAAGCGGATCTTCGCGCTCTTGCCCTTGAAGGCCAGGCCCTCTTCCATCGTCAGCAGGATCTCGCCGATGCCGAACAGGCCGATCACCGCGATCAGGAAGTCGAAGCCCTTGAGCAGCTCGGTCTGGCCGAAGGTCATGCGCAGCTGACCCGTCACGGCGTCCATGCCCACGGCCGCCAGTGCAAAGCCCAGCATCATGGCCGCCAGCGTCTTGGCCGCGGGTTCCTTGCTCATGCCGACGAAGCTGCAGAAGGTGAGCAGCTGCACGGCAAAGAACTCTGCGGGCCCGAACTTCAGCGCGAACTGCGCCAGCAGCGGCGCCAGCAGCGTGATGAGCACCACCGCCAGCAGCGCACCGACGAAGCTGCTCGTGAAGGCCGCCGTGAGCGCCTGCGCGGCCTTGCCCTGCTGCGCCATCGGGTGGCCGTCGAAGGTGGTGGCCACGCTCCACGGTTCACCGGGGATGTTGAACAGGATCGACGTGATCGCGCCGCCGAACAAGGCACCCCAGTAGATGCAGCTCAGCATGATGATCGCCGAGGTGGGGTCCATGCCAAAGGTCAGCGGCAGCAGGATGGCGATGCCGTTGGCGCCGCCAAGCCCGGGCAACACGCCGATCAGCACCCCGAGCACGATGCCGATCAACATGAAGCCCAGGTTGGGCAAGGTCGCGGCAACGGCAAAGCCGTTCGCGAGGTTCGCGAGTTCTTCCATCGGGCGCTTTCGAAAACGAAATGGAGGCTCAGAGCCCGATCAGGCGTTCCAGCGGACCCTTGGCCAGCGGCACCAGGAACCAGCGTTCGAACACGATGAAAAACGTCAAGGGCACGCCCACCGCCACCGGCAAGGTGACTACCCAGCGATAGCGGCCATGGCGCGTCATGAAGTAGCCGATGAGCAATGTCGAAGCGACGTAGATGCCGAGCACCTGGATCGCGCCGACGTACACCGCCACCGGCCAGAGCATGGCCCACACGAGGCCGGCCTGCTCGTGCGTGCAGAAGGCCTCCGGGTCGGCCGCCCGCCAGCGCAGCAGCTGCCCGATCAAGACCCAGCCGCTGCTCGCCATCAGCACCAGACCGACGTAGAACGGGAAGTAGCCCGACTGCGGGCCGTCGTCGGCCCAGCCCACGCCGATGCGCAGGCTGTCGGCCACGACCACGCCGCCTGCGGCCAGGAGCAGCCCGGCCACGGCGAGTTCGGGCCAGCGCGTGTCGATTGCCGGAGATTTCTCCATCAGCGGCTCACTGCGCCAGGAAGCCGGCTTCGCGCATCAGCACGCGGTGCTGCTGCTCGTTGCGTCCGAGCCAGTCGAAGAACTCCTTGCCAGTGAGCGCCGTCTGGTTGAAGGCGCCCTTCTCCATGAATTCCTTCCACTCCGGCAGCGCACGCAGCTTCTTGAAGAGCTCGAGGTAGTAGTTCACCTGCTCGGGCGTCACGCCCGGCGGCATGAAGATGCCGCGCAGCATCAGGTACTCGGCCGCCAGCCCGGCGCTGGCGCAGGGCGGGACGTCCTTCCAGGCCATCGTCGCCGTCAGCTTGGTGGCGTACGGCATGGGCTTGGAGTCGAACACGCACAAGGGCCGCAGCTTGCCGGCGCGCCAGTGGCTCTCGGCCTCGATGGGGTTGTTCACGGTGGAGTCGACGTGCTTGCCCACAAGCTGCACCGCGACGTCGCCACCGCCCTTGTAGGGGATGTAGATCATCTTCTTGCCGGCGGCCTTCTCGAGCAGCACGGTGATGATCTGGTCTTCCTGCTTGCTGCCGGTGCCGGCCATCTTGAAGGCGCGGTCGGGGCCAGCCTTGATGGCGTCGAGGTAGGCCTTGGCCGTCTTGTGGGGCGACTCCTCGTTCACCCACAGCACGAACTGGTCGAGCGCCAGCATCTGCACAGGCGTCATGTCGCGCCAGTTGAACGGCACGCCGGTGGCCAGCGGCGTGGTGAACAGGTTCGACAGCGTGATGACGATCTTGTGGGCGTTGCCCTTGTCGTTTTTGACGTCCAGGAAGCCCTCGGCTCCCGCGCCGCCGGAGCGATTGACCACCACCACGGGTTGCTTGGCCAGCGAGTGCTTGGCCACCATGCCCTGGATGAAGCGCGCCATCTGGTCGGCGCCACCACCGGTGCCGGCCGGCACCACGAACTCGATCGGCTTGGTCGGCTCCCAGGCCCGTGCCGAGGGCGCGGTGGCCAGAGCGGCAAGCGCCACGAGGGGAAGGCTGAGTCGCGCGGCCAGGGTCGACCATGTCGACAGCGGGCGGGCGGAACCGGTCTTGCGAGGTGCGATACAGCTCATGTCGTCTCCTAGATTCAGAGGGAAGTCACATGGAAAAACTGCGATGCACCACCTGGGCAGGCGGTGGTCGACGGCGATGACGCAGGGCGATCGGGTACGGGCGTGCGGGTCTCCTCGGGAAGGTCGGGTGAAGTCGGTGGGCGAAGATTCAGCCCAGGCCGAGCTTGGCGGCCAGGCCGATGCGCTGCAGCTTGCCGGTGGCGCCCTTGGGGATCTCGTCCATGAACAGGATCTTCTTCGGCACCTTGAAGTCGGCGGCGCGGCTGGCCACGAACTCCTGCAGTTCGCGCTCGGTGGCTGCGGCGCCTTCGCGCAGCACGACCACCGCCGCGACCTCTTCGCCCAGCTTGGCATGCGGCATGCCGAAGCACACCACCTGCGCCACGGCGGCGTGGTCCATCAGGATCTCGTCCACCTCGCGCGGGCTCACCTTTTCGCCGCCGCGGTTGATGATCTCCTTCAGGCGGCCGGTGATGCTGAGGTAGCCCTCGGCGTCCATCTGACCCTGGTCGCCGGTGCGGAACCAGCCGGCGGCAAAGGCCTCGACATTGGCCTTGTCGTTGTTCAGGTAGCCGGGCGTCACGTTGGCGCCGCGGATGACGATCTCGCCGATGCCGCCGCGCGGCAGCAAGGTTCCGTCGTCGCCCATGATGGCCACTTCAGGGCCGGCGGCCACACCCACGGTGCCAGGCTTGCGCGCCAGCGGCGGCAGCGGGTTGCTGCACATCTGGTGCGTGGCCTCGGTCATGCCGTAGGACTCGACCAGCGGCGCCCCGAACACCTCTTCGGCTTCCTTGATCACCTGCGGCGGCATGCTCGAGCTCGACGAGCGCATGAAGCGCAGCGGGTGGCGCGCGATCACGTCGCCGTTCTTGGAGGCGCGCGACAGGATGGTCTGGTGCATGGTCGGCACGGCCGTGAACCACGTGGGCGCGGCCTCATCCATCCAGGCGAAGAATTTCAGCGCGTTGAAGCCCGGCGTGCAGAAGACCATCGAGCCGGCCGACAGCGGCGCCAGCACGCCGGCGATGAGGCCGTGGATGTGGAACAGCGGCATGATGTTCAGGCCGCGGTCGGCGGCCGTGAACTTCAGCGTGGCGGCGATGTTCTGCGCCGAGGCGGCCAGGTTGGCTTGAGTGAGCGGCACGATCTTCGGACGCGAGGTCGTGCCCGAGGTGTGCAGCACCATCGACACGTCGCCCGGCTGGGCCTCGCCGCCGTGCGAGGCAGGCGCCGCGGCCGGCAGGTCGAGGTCGAAGTCACCGGCGCCGCCCTCGGTGCGCGGCACGAGCTCGATCAGGCGCACACCCAGGCGCCGGGCCACGTCCACGGCGGGCGAGGCGCTGCCGCGCTCGACGATCAAGGCCTTGGCCTGCAGGTCGGTGAGATAGAACTCGAACTCGTCGGCGCGGTACGCCGGGTTCAGCGGCGCGCTTGTCACCCCACTGGCGCATGCGATGTAGCAGGCGGCCATCTCGGGGCCGTTGGGCAGCACGATGGCCACCGCATCGTTGCGGCCGATGCCGGCGGCGTTGAGCGTGGCCACCGTGCGCGTGATCAGGGCCCTCAGGCCACCGAAGCTCAGCGCCTGGCGGCCGGGCGCGCCGAGGGCCGGGGCGTCATCGGCACCGGCGGCGAGCAAGGGCTTCAAGGCCTGAAACATGGTTTGTCTGTGTTTGTCCTGGACAGAAGCCGATCTTCGCAGGTCAAACGGAACTCGGGGCAGCCCTCGGGCAACGTATCCGGGTTAACACTGATCTCCTGAACCCGCCATCAGCTGTCCTTGGACACCGTGATCGTCGGGAAGCGCCCGGAGTAGTCGCGCGCCTTCTGCGCGATGGCCAGCGCCATGCGCTGGGCGACGGCGCGGTACAGCGCCGCGATCTCGCCGGCCGGATCGGCCGCCACGGTGGGGCGGCCGCTGTCGGCCTGCTCGCGGATGCTCAGCGCCAGCGGCAGCGAGCCCAGGTGCTCGACGCCGTACTGCGCCGCCATCTGCTTGCCGCCGTCGGCGCCGAAGATGTGTTCGGTGTGGCCGCAGTTCGGACAGCAGTACACGGCCATGTTCTCGACGATGCCGAGGATGGGCACGCCCACCTTCTCGAACATCTTCAGGCCCTTCTTGGCGTCGAGCAGCGCGATGTCCTGCGGCGTCGTCACGATCACCGCGCCGGTGAGCGGCACGCGTTGGCTGAGCGTGAGCGCGATGTCGCCGGTGCCGGGCGGCATGTCGACGAGCAGGTAGTCGAGATCGGCCCAGTTCGTCTGGCGCAGCAGCTGGTCGAGCGCCTGCGTGGCCATCGGGCCACGCCAGATCATGGCCTGGTCGGGCTCGATCATGAAGCCGATGCTCATGACCTGCACGCCATGTGCGGCCAGCGGCTTCATGGTCTTGCCGTCGTCGCTTTCGGGCCGGTGCTCGGGGCCGCCGAGGCCCAGCATGGTGGGCTGGCTGGGGCCGTAGATGTCGGCATCGAGGATGCCCACGCGCGCCCCCTCGGCGGCCAGCGCCAGCGCCAGGTTCACGGTGGTGGTGCTCTTGCCGACACCGCCCTTGCCGGAGGCCACGGCGACGATGTTCTTCACGCCCGGCAGCAGCTGCACGCCACGCTGCACGGCGTGCGAGACGATGCGCGTCACGAGCTCGGCGTGCACCGCGGTGACACCCGGCACGGTGCGCGCCGCGGCGGCCAGGGCCTCGCGCATCTCAGCGTGGCGGCTGCGGGCCGGGTAGCCGATCTCGAGCTCGAAGCGCAACTCGCCGCCGTCGATGCGCAGGTTCTTCAGCGCCTTGGGCTGCACCAGCGGCTGGCCGGTGGCGGTGTCGATCACGCGGGCCAGGGCGGCTTGGATGGCGGCTTCGGTGGGGGCGGTCATGAGGCGGCGGGAGCAAACGAAAGTAGAAGGACCGGCCAGTCTATCGGGCCGCTCCGCCCACGCTGGCGCCGTGGTTCACTCGATGCGGCGCACGCGGACAAACGGTTTCACCCCTTCGATCTCGAGCACGAAGCTGCCGAGGGCGCCTCGGCGGACCACCACGCGCGGGCTGTCGAGCCAATACACGCCCGTGCTGCCATCGATGACCTGCCAGACCTGCCCGTTGGCGAGCCGGAACCGGTCGAGCGGGCGCCAGCCCTCGAACCGGCCCTCGATTCGGCTTTGCACGCGCTCGATGCGATCCGGGCCCTCGGGCAGGCCAAACCGCGCAGCAGGCGCCGCCACCGCGCTGGCGGCGGCAGCCGCTGCAGCCGGGGCCAGCGCGATGGCGTCGTAGCAGGCCAGGCGCGCGGCGTCA
>JBIJAP010000002.1:0-27092 GCA_044345715.1 Rubrivivax sp. | reverse complement strand
CTTTGCGCGATGCCTAGAATGAGCTTGTCCGTCGTGATTGCGTGAGTTCTATATTTCCTTGGACCGATGCTCATTGAGCCAGGGCTTGGAACATTGCCAGGCTGGCGTGATCGTCTCGCGTCAGATGAACCCGAAGCTTGGCTGACCTCGCCCACCTGAACTTCCCTGAGGGTTCAGGAATGCGGCTCACGGGTCACGGCGGACACCCTCCACAGCCCCACGCCTGCAGCGATGCCTTACTGGCTGATGAAGAGCGAGCCTGATGAGGCGTCGATCGACGACCTCGCCGCCGCGCCCTCGCAGACGCTGCCCTGGACAGGGGTGCGCAACTACCAGGCGCGCAACTTCATGCGCGACGCCATGCAGCAGGGTGATGGCGTGCTCTTCTATCACTCGTCGTGCGCAGAACCGGGCATTGCCGGGCTCGCCCACATCGTCGGGGGCCTCGGGCCTGACGAGACGCAGTTCGATCCCGCCAGCCCCTACTTCGACGCGAAGTCCACGCGCGAAGCCCCGCGCTGGCTGAAGGTGGACGTGCGCCTGGACCGCAAGACGCGTCTGTTGTCGCTGCCCGAGATGCGGCAGGCTCCTGCGCTGACCGCGATGCGTGTTCTGCAGCGGGGCAACCGGCTGTCGATCGCACCTGTCGAACCTGCCGAGTGGCAGGCCGTGCTTCGATTGCTGGAGGGCTGAGAGCCTGAGGCCGCGCCGGCCGCTCAGACGGCGTCGAAGCGGATCGCCGCCAACGTGACTGAATTGCCACCACGACGCCGAGCCTCGTCGAGTGCGGCGAGTGCGGCCTCGAGCAAGGCCTCCTGCGACTGCGCGGTGTGCGGAAAGCTGGCCACGCCCACGGCGGTGGTGAAGCCGATTTCCTGGCCCTCGTGCACCACGATCTGTGTCGCGCACTTGCGGCGCAGCCCTTCCATGCGGCTGTGCGCCGTGGCCAGCCCCACGCCGGACAACAGCACAGCAAAGCGGCGCTCGCCCCACCGGCACGATGCGTCCATGGCCCGGGTGCCGCCGCGCAGCAACCGGCCCATGGCCTCGAGCACCGCACGTTCGCCGGCAGTGCCCAGCGCCTGCACCTTCGGGCTGGGTTCGTCCAGTTCCAGCAAGACCAGCGAAAACTCGCGGTGCTCCCGCTGCGACAGGTCGACCTCGCGCCGCAATTGTTCTTCGAAGTGGGCCCGGTGGTGCAGGCCCGAGGCCGGATCTCGCAACGCGAGATCGGCCACTTCACGGCGCAGCCGCTCATGCTCGCGCTGTTGCTGCTCGATCTGCTCCAGCGCCGAGCGCAGTTGCTGATCGCGCAGGCGCGTGGTCGTGCGGTCGTGCCAGATGGCAGCCAGCAGGCGGCGGCCGTCGGTATCGAGCACCAGGCGCATGACCTCGAAATCGTGCCGGCGCCCGCCAAACTCGAACTGGTGCTCGCCAAACAGCGCGGCTCCCTGGGCCAGCGCGGTCTGCTCGGAGGCCCGCAGCGCCGCGGCGATCGAGCTTTCGAAGAGCTCCCCATCGGTGCGGCCGACCAGGCCGCCGGCTGCCAGCCCCAGTTGCTCGGCCAAGCCTGCATCGGCGTGCAGATAGCGGCCGGTCTCGAGGTCCTTCACGGTCGCCCAGGCGTGGTGCCGCGCCAGCCACAAAGGCAGCAGCAATGCCGCCGCCGCAGCGCTGTCGGCGGCGGAGCTGGTCTTCGCGGGCGACTCGTGGAGGGTGCGCAACATGCGGCGTTCCGGTCGAAAGGGCTGCGTCGTCTTGCCAACGCCCCGACGGGCGGCGATTGCCCCATCTTGGTGGGCCACGCCTGGCCCCGCAAGACGCACGTGTATTGTGTCCCCTAGCTTGTGGACCTCAAGACCCGAAACTGAGGGCAATCGACTGCCAAACCTTGTCGGGCCCGCAACTTGCAAAGGCCGGCGAGGAGACAACTCGGGCGTCAGGCCATGGCCATCGAACGCAAACATGACGAGGCCGGCGCGCTGTGCCTGCCTGGCGAAGGACCGCTTATCGTGGTGCCCGACGCCGCGGCGGCGGCGGCCACGCTTTCCAGGACTGTTGCAGGCCCGACCCTCGTGCCGTGGCTGGCGCTCTGGCTGGCCCGCGAGGGGCTCTCGGTGCTGGTGCACGGCCCCGGCGCAGGCCATGGCGGCGGCGGCGCGGCCGAGGTGCTGCACAGCCTGGGCATCAGCCCCGCCCGCGATGCCGACGACGTCACCGACCGCTGGGCACGGCGCGAACCCGCCGTCGTCGCCAGCTCGGCCCTGGCTGCTGGCCTGCTGCCCACGGGCATGGGGTGGCAGTTCATGGCACCCCAGGGCCCGCGCCCCTGCCTGCGCGTGGTGCCCTGCGACGCCCCGGGCGGCGCACGCAGCGCGGCGGCATGGGCCGCCCGCAGCGGCGCGGCCGTCCTGCTGCTGGTGGGCGCGCCGATCACCGATCCGCACCACGGCCCTCGGGCCGAGGTCTGGATCGGCGGCCAGTTCCGCGCCGACCTGGCCGCCCCCGCTACCGACGAATCGCCGGCCGGGTGGACACCCCTGCCGCACGACACCGGCGCAGCCGCCACCGCGCTGTTCGTGCAGGAGCTGCTGTCGGGCGTGCGCCCGACGCCGCAGCCCCTGCGCCGGCTGGCGTGGCTGGTCGAGCGCGCGGCCCTGGCCACCGTCACGCCGACCGATGCCCACGCGCCGGTTTCCTGCCTATAATCGCGGGCTTTGCCGGATTCCGGCGAGCCTTGTCGGGTGGCGGTTTGCGCCGTGTCACCTTCCCGATCCTTCACGCATCATCCGATTGCGAACATCCGGGCCTTTGCGAGAGCAGCCCCGCAACCCATGACCACGATCCGCGTCAAAGAGAACGAACCTTTCGATGTCGCCCTGCGCCGCTTCAAGCGCACCATCGAGAAGATCGGCCTGCTGACCGAGCTGCGCGCCCGCGAGTTCTACGAAAAGCCGACGTCCGAGCGCAAGCGCAAGAAGGCGGCCGCCGTGAAGCGCCACTTCAAGCGCGTGCGCAGCATGCAGCTGCCCAAGAAGATGTACTGCTGCCGCTGCCGGCTCACGCCGGCGCCGGTGTCGATACCGAGCCAAGCCCGCGCGGAGCTTCCGTGGCGGGCTTGTCTCGTTGCACAACCTCGAAGAGCCCATCGACATGAGCACGCTGAAGGACCGCATCCAGGACGACATGAAGGCCGCCATGCGCGCCAAGGACGCCGACCGCCTGTCGACGATCCGCATGCTGCTGGCCGCGATGAAGCAGCGCGAGGTCGACGAGCGCATCCTGCTCGACGACGCTGCGGTCGTCGGCATCGTCGACAAGCTGATCAAGCAGCGCCGCGACAGCATCGCCGCTTTCGAGCAGGCCGCACGGGCCGATCTGGTGGCCAAGGAGGCCGCCGAGGTGGGCGTGCTGCAGGCCTACCTGCCGGCGCGCCTGTCGGCCGACGAGGTCGCTGCGGCCGTGGCCGCGCTGGTGGCCGAACTCGGCGCCAGCGGCCCGGGCGACATGGGCCGCGTGATGGCCGCAGCCAAGGCCCGCCTGGCCGGCAACGCCGAGATGGCGCAGGTCTCGGCGGCCGTCAAGGCCGCACTGAGCCGCTGAGGCACGGGCGCGAGAACGCACCGCCATGAGCGCCACGCCCCATCTCAGTGCAGCCAGCCTGCGCGCCATCGCCGCCGATGTGTGCGTGGCCGGGCAACTCAGCCCGGCGGCCATGGCCGAAGCCGCCGCCGCCGGCTTCAGGAGCGTCGTCAACAACCGCCCCGATCACGAACACGGCCCAGGGCAACCCAGCAGTGCGGAGATCGAAGCCGCCGCCCGTGCGGCCGGCCTCGAGTACCGGCACCTCCCGGTCGATGGCGGCTGGCAGGCGCCGGAGCAGATCGCGGCGTTCGCCGTGCTGCTGGCCGAACTGCCACGCCCCTTGCTGGCCTTTTGCCGCTCGGGCGCCCGCTCGACCCGGCTGTACGCCGCCGCCCAGGCGCTCTAGCCGAGGGCCCACCGGGGGTGCCTGTTCAGCGGGTTTTCAGGGCCCGCCCGCATCATCTGCGTTCCTAGAATCACCGACCCTGCGCCGTTCTGCGCGCGGGGCGGCCATTACTCGAAGAGACGGAGACGCAAGCGTGGGCGGACTGCTGAAGATCTCGGGGCTCGTCGACACACTCAACGAGTGGGTCGGCAAACTCATCATGTGGTTGATCCTGGCCGCGGTGCTCATCAGCACCGGCAACGCGGTCATGCGCAAGGCCTTCGACATCGGCTCGAACGCGTACCTCGAAATCCAGTGGTACCTGTTTGCCGCCGTGTTCATGCTGGGTTCGGGCTACGTGTTCCTGAAGAACGCCCACGTGCGCATCGACTTCATCAGCACGAAGCTGAGCAAGCGCACCAACACCATCATCGACATCCTGGGCATCGTGCTGTTCACGATTCCGCTGGCCTTCATCCTGATCAAGCTGTCCTGGCCGGTGTTCGAGCGCGCCTGGACCTCGGGCGAGATGAGCCAGAACGCTGGCGGGCTGATCCGCTGGCCGGTGTATCTGCTCATTCCGCTGGGCTTTACCTTGCTGGCGCTGCAGGCGGCGTCTGAACTGATCAAGCGCGTGGCCTTCCTCACCGGCCACCGCGCCGAGCCGTTCAGCGTCGAGCAGGAGAAGAGCGACGAGGAACTGCTGGCCGAAGAACTCGCAGCCAAGGCCGGCATCGATGTGCCGAACGGGGAACGCATGCCGCTCAACGCGCACGATCAACCCGCGGCCGGCCGCGATGGGAAGGCCTGAACCATGACCGCCTTCATCGCCCAGAACTTCGTCCCGCTGATGTTTGCGGGCCTGCTGTGCTTCCTTCTCACCGGCATCCCGGTAGCCTTCGGCCTGGCGGCCACGGGGCTGCTGTTCGGCTTTGTCGGCATGGAGATCGGCCTCTTCGACACCAACCTCTTCGGCGCCCTGCCCTTGCGCGTGTTCGGCATCATGCAGAACGACACGCTGCTGGCGATCCCGTTCTTCACGCTGATGGGCATCATCCTCGAGCGATCCGGCATGGCCGAGGATCTGCTCGAGACCGTGGGCCAGGTGTTCGGCCCGCTGCGCGGCGGTCTCGCGGTCGCGGTGGTGCTGGTGGGCGCGCTGCTCGCGGCGACCACCGGCGTGGTGGCGGCGGCCGTCATCTCGATGGGCCTGATCTCGCTGCCCATCATGCTGCGCTACGGCTACAACCGCACCATCGCCACCGGCGTGATCACCGCCAGCGGCACGCTGGCGCAGGCGATACCGCCGTCGCTGGTGCTCATCGTGCTGGCCGACCAATTGGGCCGTTCGGTCGGCGACATGTATGCCGGCGCGCTGATCCCGGGCCTCATGCTGGTGGGCCTGTACCTGCTGTTCATCATGGCGGTGGCCTTCATCAAGCCCAAGTGGGTGCCGGCCCTGCCGGCCGAGGCACGCGTCTATCGCGAGAGCACCGGCGCCTCGGGCCACCACTCACTGCTGGCACTGCTGGTGGTGTGCGCGGCGGCCGGCTGGGGCTGGAGCCAGGTGCACGAGCAGATGATCAACGGCTGGATCGGCCGCACCACGCCGGCGCCGGGCGACGAAACCTTGATCATGTCGCTGACGATCTCGTCGCTACTGGCACTGGCGCTGGCCTTGGCCAACCGGGTGCTGCGCTTCGGCCTGCTGTCAAAGCTGGCCGAGCAGGTCACCTTCGTGCTGATCCCGCCGCTGGTGCTGATCTTCCTGGTGCTGGGCACCATCTTCCTCGGCGTGGCCACGCCCACCGAGGGCGGTGCGATGGGCGCGGTGGGCGCGCTGATCATGGCGGTGGCGCGTGGGCGGCTGAACTTCAAGACGCTGAAGCAGGCGCTCGACAGCACGGCCAAGCTGAGCGTCTTCGTGATGTTCATTCTGATCGGCTCGACCGTCTTCAGCTTCACGTTCAACGCCGCCGACGGCCACTTCTGGGTCGAGCACCTGTTCGACAAGCTGCCCGGTGGCCAGCTCGGCTTCCTGTTGGTGGTGAACGTGCTGGTGTTCATCCTCGGCATGTTCATCGACTTCTTCGAGATCGCCTTCATCGTGGTGCCCATCCTGGCGCCCGTGGCCGACAAGATGGGCATCGACCTCATCTGGTTCGGCGTCATCCTGGCGATGAACCTGCAGACCTCGTTCCTCACGCCGCCCTTTGGCTTTGCGCTGTTCTACCTGCGCAGCGTGGCGGCCAAGAAGGACTACAACGACCGCATCACCGGCGAGCGCATCCCGGCGGTCACGACGGCGCAGATCTACAAGGGCTCGATCGCCTTCATCATCCTGCAGCTCATCATGGTGGCCGTGGTGATTGCCTACCCCGAACTGGTGTCGGGCGGCATCGAGAAGACCGAACTGATCGACGCCGAGAAGGCGCTGCAAGACGCGGCGCCGCCACCGATGGAGGAGTCGGTCGACCCGTCGGCCGACGCCGCCAGCGAGCCGGCCGAAGGCGAGGCGGCCGAGCAGGACCCGGCCAAGCTACTGGAGCAAGAGATGAAGAAGGACGCCGCCGCGGGCAAGAAGCCTTGAGTGGCGAGCTGGGGCTACGAGACGGCCCCGGCAGCCACCCTACGAAAAAAGGGGCCCCGCATGCGGGGCCCCTTTCCGTTGTGACCTGGCGCCGCTGAGAGCGGCGCTCTGGCCTCAGAGCTTGGCGCTCTGCATGAAATTGTCGAAACGCGCCTCGGTGAAGCGGAACCACTGGTTGGCTTCGCGGCGGAAGTTGCTGTAGTCGTCGTAGATCTTCTTCCACGCCGGATTCGACGCGCTCAGCTCGCTGTACAGCGCCATGGCTTCCTTGAAGGCCGCATCCATGATGGGCTTGGGCATGGCCACCAGCTTGGTCTTGTTGCCCAGCAGCTGCTTCAGTGCGGCGGGGTTGCGGTAGTCGTACTTGGCCTGCATCTCGGTGTGGGCGTAAGCCGCCGCGCTTTCGATGATGGCCTTGTACTCGGCGCTCAGGCCGTCGAAGGCCTTCTGGTTGACGTACAGGTCGAGCTGCGGGCCGCCTTCCCACCAACCGGGGTAGTGGTAGAACGGGGCGACCTTGAAGAAGCCGAGCTTCTGGTCGTCGTACGGGCCCACCCACTCGGCGGCGTCGATCGTGCCCTTTTCCAGCGCCTGGTAGATCTCGCCGCCCGGGATGTTCTGCGACACGGCACCGAGGCGCCCCGTCACCTTGCCGGCGAAGCCACCGACGCGGAACTTCAGGCCCTTCATGTCGGCCACGGTCTTGAGTTCCTTGCGGTACCAGCCGCCCATCTGCGCGCCGGTGTTGCCCATCGGGAAGCTGGTGAAGCCGTAGTTCGAATAGAACTCGCGCATCAGCTTCAGGCCGTTGCCGTCGTATTGCCAGGCCGTCATCTGGCGGCTGTTCAGGCCGAAGGGGATGGCGCAGCCCAGCGCGAAGGCGTCGTTCTTGCCGAAGTAATAGTACGGGGCGGTGTGGCCCATCTCGACCGTGCCGCTTTGCACCGCATCGACGAGGCCGGGCATCGGCACGAGTTCGCCAGCGGCGTGCACCGAGATCTCGAACTTGCCTCCGGTCATCTCGCGGACCTTCTTGGAGAAGGTGTCAGCCGCGCCGTAGATGGTGTCCAGCGCCTTCGGGAAACCCGAGGTCAGGCGCCAGCGCAGGTTGGCCTGGGCGTGCACGATGGCCGGTGCCGTGCCGGCGGCCAGCACCCCGGCCAGGCCCGCATTGCGGACGAACAAACGACGTTCCATGATGATCATCTCCTCAGTGTCGATCAGGTGATTACGGGCACGCAGAAGTGCCTGAGCAAACGGCGAAATTCTAGGTTTCGACCCTGCAGTATCTGGGGGGGTTTTCCCGCTTCGACACACACGATCAAGCCCGCCTCGCGCCGGCAGCGCCGAGTGTCAGGGGCCGAAACTGAATCGACGCTGAGTTGCGGGCAAACACCGAGGCCGTGGCGCCACGGCCGCCTGCACGGCCACGCCGGCTGCTGACGCGGCCCTCAGGCGCCGGCGAGCTTGAGGCCAGGAACCAGCACCGAACCGATGGTCTTGCCACCTTGCGTGTAGGCGTCGGCGCCAATGGCGGCGATGTCGCGGAAGATGCGCTTGAGGTTGCCCGCGATGGTGACCTCGTGCACCGGGAAAGCGATCTTTCCGTCCTCGACCCAGAAGCCGGCGGCACCGCGCGAGTAGTCGCCAGTGACGTAGTTGACGCCCTGCCCCATCAGCTCGGTCACGAAGAGACCGCGGTGCAGCTTGCGGATCATCGCTTCGAGGTCATCGCGGCGCTTCGTGCGGCGGCTCGTCATCACCAGGTTCTGCGAACCCCCGGCGTGGCCGGTGGTCTTCATGCCGAGCTTGCGCGCCGAGTAGCTGCTGAGGAAGTAGCCCTGGACGACGCCGCTCTCGACGACGCGCCGCGCCCGCGTGCGCACGCCTTCGTCATCGAAGGGCGCGCTGCCCTTGCCTTTGAGCAGGTGCGGGTCTTCTTCGATGTCGATGTGCGAGGCCAGCACCGGCTTGCCGAGGCAGCCTTCCAGGAAGCTGGCCTTGCGGTACAGCGCGCCGCCCGACGTGGCCTGCACGTAGGCGCCCAGCAGCCCGGCCGCCACGGTGCTTTCGAACAGCACCGGCACTTCGCCCGTGGCCACTCGGCGGCTCTTCAGGCGAGCCAGTGCGCGCTCGGCGGCGTAGCGGCCCACGATCTCGGGGCTGGCGAGCTCGCTGGCATCGCGCATGCTCGTGTACCAGCCGTCCCGCTGCATCTCGCGGCCCTTGCCCGCGATCGGCGACACCGACAGGTAATGGCGCGAGCTCGCATAACCCCCGCGGAACCCGCGCGTGTTGCCGGCCCAGAAGTGGGCCTGCTGCGCCGAGACACCCGCGCCTTCGCTGTTGGTGATGCGGCGGCTGACGGCCATGGCGGCGTCTTCGCAGCGGCGGGCCAGTTCAGCGGCCGCGGCAGCGTCGATGGCCCACGGGTGGAACAGGTCGAGGTCGCGTGCGGCCTCGGCGGCCGAGGCCAGATCGCCGGCCTCTGGCAGGCCTGCGGCCGGGTCTTCGGCGGTGAAGCGCGCGATGTCGTAGGCGGCCTGCACGGTGCGGCGGATGGCGGCCGGCGAGAAGTCGGACGTGCTCGCGTTGCCGCGGCGCTGGCCCAGGTAGACGCTGACGCCGAGCGACTTGTCGCGGTTGCGCTCGACGTTCTCGAGCTCGCCCTTGCGCACGCTCACCGACAGGCCCACGCCTTCACTCACTTCGGCGCCTGCGTCGCTGGCGCCAAGCCCGGCGGCGATCTTCAGCGTGTCTTCGACGATCTGCTGGAACTGCGACTGCTCGAAGGCAAAAACAGAAGTGGCACGCGGGGAAGACGTCATTCGAGGACCAATATGAAGCTGCGCAACAATGATAGCCCTCGCTTCCTGGCGAGCTTGCCCCCCACTTCTGGCGCGCCCTGCCCACCTGCCCATGCCCCGCAAAGCCGCGCCGCACCGTGGTGTCGATGTCCACTACGGCGATGCCGATCCCGACGATGTCGACGGCCGGCCCAGCAAATCGGCGCTGAAGCGCCAATCACACGAGCTGCAGGCGCTAGGCGTGGAAGTCGCGGCCCTGCCCGACCAGCGACTGGCCGCCACGCCGATGCCTGACGCGCTGCGCGACGCCATCCTCGCCTACCGCCGCACCAAGAGTCACGAGGGCCGCCGGCGCCAGATCCAGTTCGTCGGCAAGCTGATGCGCGCGGCCGACGAGGCACCGCTGCGCGAGGCCGTGGCCGCCTTCAAGCTCGGCTCGGCCAAGGAAACGCTGGCGCTGCACGAGGCCGAGCGCTGGCGCGCCGAGCTGCTGGCCGACGACGACGCCCTGACGCGCTGGATGCAGGAGTTCATCGACACCGACACCCAGCAGCTGCGCAGCCTGGTGCGCGCCGCACGCCGCGACGCCGTCGTGCCCGAGGCGCGGCAGCCCCGGAGCCACCGCGAGCTGTTCCAGTTCATCAAGTCCGCCATGGCCGGGGGCCCGGCGGCGCCCGGCGACGAAGACCCGGCAGACGACGAGGACGCATCATGAGCACGCCCTTCGAGCCCGTGCGCATCGGCATCGTCTCGATCAGCGACCGCGCCTCGGCTGGCGTCTACGAAGACAAGGGCCTGCCGGCGCTGAAGGCCTGGCTGGGCCGCGCGCTGAAGAACCCCTTGGAGTGGGTCGAGCGACTGATTCCCGATGAGCAAGCCGGCATCTCGGCGGCGCTGATCGAGCTCGTCGACCAGGCTCAATGCGACCTCGTGCTGACGACCGGCGGCACCGGCCCGGCACCGCGCGACGTGACGCCCGAAGCCACCGTGGCCGTGGCCCACCGGGTGATGCCCGGTTTCGGAGAGCAGATGCGGCAGATCTCACTGGCCTTCGTGCCGACGGCGATCCTGTCGCGCCAGGTGGCGGTGATCCGGGGCCGCGCGCTCATCATCAACCTGCCGGGCCAGCCCAAGGCCATCGCCGAGACGCTGCAAGGCCTGCCTTCGGCCACGCCACCGGTGCCGGGCATCTTTGCCGCGGTGCCCTACTGCATCGATCTCATCGGCGGGCCCTACCTCGACACCGACGACAGCGTGTGCCGGGCCTTCAGGCCGAAGTCGGCGCAGCGGCCGCCCGCATCCGTCACGTAGGCAGCGTCAGCCACGAGAGGTGTCGACCGCGGCTCAAGCCGGCCGAGGCGATGTCCGATATCGAAGGCAGGACTCGTTGGTCCCGCCTTCGTCATGTCTACGTCCATGCCATCGCCCACACCCGCACGCAGCGAGGTCCCGGCGCCGCTGCTGCCATCGGTCTCGATCGTCGAGGCGACGATGCGGCAGGCGCGCCGCGCGGTGGCCATCACGCTGGCCGGAACAGCGCTGTGGACGCTGGCACTGCTGGCTGAGCGGCTGTGGTCGGCCGAGGCCCTGGCCCGCGCCGCCGAGCGCCTGGGCACCGTGCACGAGGTTGCCGGCCGGCTGCACGTGGCGGAGCAGCAGCTGCAGCAGGCCGCGCAAACCGCCTCGCTGACCGGCGACCGGGCCTGGATCGACCGCTACGACCGGCTTGTCGATCAGGTCGGACAGACCGTCGAGCACGCCGCGCTGCTGGCGCCGCTGGCGGTGGCCGAGCAGTACCGCAGCAAGACCGCGTCCGCCGCAGCCGAGATCGCCCGCATGCGGGCTTCGGCACTGGACGCCCTGAAGAGTGGTGCCCTCGCCTCGGCGCGGGCCCTGTTCGACGGTGAACGCTATGGCCGCCACAGCCGCCTGTTGGCCGAGGCCAACGAAGAGCTCACCCGCGCCTCGCTGGCCGCCACCCGGGCCGAGCTCGTGCGCCTGGAGCAGCGCAGCTGGCTGATGAACGGCGGCGCCGTGCTGATGGCGCTGCTGGCCGGGGCGGTGCTGTGGCGCCGGCTGAGGGACGGTCTCGACCACACGCGAGGCACCATGCGCGAGGCCGAGGTGCACATCCAGCGCATGGCCAGCTCCGACCTGCTGACCGGTCTGGACAACCGCGCCGGCCTGCACGACACCATGCACGCCCGCATGGCACGTGCGGGCGCCGCAGGCGAGACGATGGCCGTGCTGATGGTCGACCTCGACCGCTTCAAGCCCGTGAACGACCGCCATGGCCACATGGTCGGCGACATGGTGCTCAAGGAGGTGGCGCGCCGGCTGCGGCTGTGCCTGGCGCCTGACGACCTGCGCGCCCGCTACGGTGGCGACGAGTTCGTCGTCGTGGTGCCCGGGCGGCCGGGCTCCATCGGCCCCCGCGCCACGGCCGAGCGCATCGTCGAGCGGCTGGCCGAGCCGATGCAGTTCGGCGACCTGTCGGTCTCGATCGGCGCCAGCGTCGGCATCGCCAACTTCCCGGCCGACGCCCACACCGCCGACGAACTGCTGCGCAAGGCCGACTCGGCGCTGTACCGCGCCAAGCAGGGCGGACGCAGCCTCGTGCACCACTACGACGCCCGGCGAGACGAGGTCATGGCCGAGCGCCACACCCTCGAGCAGGAGATCCGCGAAGGCATCGCCGCCGGGCAGTTCGTGCCCTTTTACCAGCCCATCGTCGGGCTGGAGCGGCGCAACGTCAGCTCGATGGAGATGCTGTGCCGCTGGCGCCACCCGGAGCGCGGGCTGCTCACCCCCGACAAGTTCATCGCGGTGGCCGAGAACTCGGGCCTGATCGCGCCGCTGACCTTTGCGCTGCTGCGTGCCGCCTGCCGCGACATCGAGCGCTTTCCGCCGAACTGGCGGCTGTCGCTCAACGTGGCGCCGCAGCAGATCGAGAACCCGGAACTCGTGGCGCAGTTGCTGGCCATCGTGCACGAGGCCGGCGTGCCGCCCACGCGATTCGACGTCGAGCTGACCGAGACGGCGCTGGTCAACGACACCGCCCGGGCCCGCGCCGTGATCCTGGCGCTGAAGAAGGCCGGCATGACGGTGACGCTCGACGACTTCGGCACCGGCTACTCGAGTCTGAGCTACCTGGCCGAGATGACCTTCGACCGCATCAAGATCGACCGCAGCTTCGTACGCACGATCGACAAGCCCGAGAGCGCGAAGATCGTCGACGCGATCATCGGCCTATCGCGCAGCCTGGGCGTGGACACGGTGGCCGAGGGCGTGGAGACCGAGCTGCAGGCCACGACGCTGCACCGCATGGGCTGCCGCAATGCCCAGGGCTACCTGTTCGGGCGCCCGATGCCGCCGAAGGACCTTAGCGACCGCATCGCGCTGGCCAAGAACACGATGGCGCCGCTGGCGCGGCAGGTCGAACGAAGCAGCTGAGGCGCTACTTGACGAGGCGGTTCAAACGCTCGCCGTCGAAATCGGCCTCGGTGCGGGCCTCCAGTGGCACGCAGTCAGTGAGCGGCAGCTCGCGCGAGCGCGCCGAGAGCTTCTCGATGGCCTGCCACAGCAGCGCGATCTGCTGCTCGTGGCTGCCGGCGTGGTCGATCAGGCCCTTCAGGGCCTGCGCCACGGGGTCGTCGCCCTGCGTCAGGCCGTAGGCCGAGAAGCCCAGCTTGGAGGCCGCCCGCTCGTGAGCGAGGTCGGCGCTCTTGGCCAGGATGCGCGCCGGAATGCCCACCGCAGTGGCGCCCGCAGGCACCGCCTGCAGCAGCACCGCGTTGGAGCCGACGCGAGCGCCGTCGCCGACCGTGAAGCCGCCCAGCACCTTGGCGCCGGCGCTGACGATGACGCCACGGCCCAGCGTCGGGTGACGCTTGGCGCCCTTCTCAAGCGAGGTGCCGCCGAGCGTGACGCCGTGGTACAGCGTGCACTCGTCGCCGACCTCTGCGGTTTCGCCGATGACCAGGCCCATGCCATGGTCGATGAAGACACGGCGGCCGATGGTGGCTCCGGGGTGGATCTCGATACCGGTGAACCAGCGCGCCAGATGCGAGACAAAGCGCGCCGGCCAGCGCAGACCGCGCTGCCACAGCGCATGCGCCCAGCGGTGCATGACGAGCGCGTGCAGGCCCGGGTAGCAGGTGAGCACCTCCCAGCGCGAGCGCGCGGCGGGGTCGCGCTCGAGGATGCAGGCGATGTCTTCACGCAGGCGGGCAAACATGGGCGCAGTTTAGTCAGCGCCGTTCAACCCTGCTTACCTCGTTCGGCAGGGGTTCGTGGCAGAGGTGCCGCAGCGGCGGCGCGCTCGGCGGCGCGCGCGATGCCGCGCAGGATGTGCACCTCGTCCGCCGTGAGCTGCGCGCGGTTCAGCAGCTGGTTCAGGCGCGGCATCAGCTTGGTCGGGGCCGCCGGGTCGAGGAAGCCGATGCGCTCCAGCACGGCCTGCCAATGCACCAGCGCGCCTTGCACGGCGGCGCCGTCGGCCAGCGGCGCCGCCCGCACGGCCGGTGCGGCGGCCACCACGGGCCAGCCGCCCAGCGCCTGCCGCCACTCGTAGGCCAGCAACTGCACCGCCTGCGAGAGGTTGAGCGAACCGTAGTCGGGGTTGCTCGGGATGCTCAGGCAGGCATGGCATCGGTAGACATCGGCGTTGTCCATGCCGGTGCGCTCGCGGCCGAAGACGAAAGCCACCCGGCGGCCCTGCAGCGCGAGCGCGGGCAGGTGCTCGCGCGGCGCGAAGGTGGGCGGGCCGAAGTCGCGTGGCGTCATGGCCGTGGCGCAGGCCCAGGTGATGCCGTCCAGCGCCTCGGCCAGCGAGCCCACGATGCGGGCCCCGGCCAGCACGTCGGTGGCGCCGCTGGCCATGGCCAGGGCATCCGCGTGCTGCTGCACATCGGCAAAGCGTGGCGCCACCAGCACCAGGTCGGCAAAGCCCATCACCTTGATGGCCCGCGCCGCGGCACCCACATTGCCGGCGTGGCTCGGGCGCACGAGCACGAAGCGGGTGGTGTCGGCAGAAAGGCTCATCGGCGCGGGCGGTCGGCTGCGGGGCGGGCGTCTAGAATCGAGGGTTTTCTCGCGGTCGGAAGCTGCATTCTCCGGCCGCGCGCTCTTTTCCAACCGTTGCCCCCTGCCCCCACCCCGAAGCCACCATGTCGCAAGCCCTGCACCCCATGCTCAACATCGCCGTCAAGGCGGCTCGTTCTGCGGGGTCGATCATCAACCGCGCCGCGCTTGACCTCGACGTGCTCAAGATCGGCAGCAAGGGCCCGAACGACTTTGTCTCGGAGGTCGATCGCCACGCCGAAGCCGTGATCATCGAGACCTTGCTCGATGCCTACCCGGGGCACGGCATCCTGGCCGAAGAGAGCGGCCGCGAGCACGGCGCGCGCGACAGCGAGTACGTCTGGATCATCGATCCGCTGGACGGCACCACCAACTTCCTGCATGGCTTCCCGGTCTACGCCGTCAGCATCGCGCTGGCCGTGCGCGGGCAGGTGCAGCAAGCCGTCGTCTACGACCCGACACGCAACGACCTGTTCATCGCCAGCAAGGGCCGCGGCGCCTTCGTCAACGACCGACGCCTGCGCGTGAGCAAGCGCACGCGCTTGTCCGATTCGCTCGTGGGCACGGGTTTCCCATTCCGACGCGGCGACAACTTCAAGCGTTATGTGAAGATGTTCGAAGAGGTGATGCAGTCCTGCGCCGGCCTGCGCCGGCCGGGTGCGGCGGCTCTCGATCTCTGCTACGTGGCCGCGGGCTACTACGACGGCTTCTTCGAGACCGGCCTGAACCCCTGGGACGTGGCCGCGGGCTCGCTGATGATCACCGAGGCCGGCGGCCTGATCGGCAACTTCGCCGGCGAGAGCGACTACCTGCACCAGCGCGAGGTGGTGGCGGGCAACCCGAAGGTCTTCGGCCAGCTGGTCAGCATCCTGGCACCGTACACGCGTGTCATCAAGGACGAGCCCTCGGTGCCCGGCCGCAAGCCCGAGGAGACCGGCGACGCCGTGCTGCAGGCCCTGGGCGGCGGCGCAGCCCCGGCCGCCGAGCCCGCCCCTGCGCGCAAGGCGCCGGTGCGCATCCGCCGCCAGACGCCGCCTGGAGACGACGCGCCGATGTGACGACGGCGCAGCGGGAGCCCCGCCACCTCACGACGCAGGACAACCCCGTAGTCCTGCCACACTCGCCTCCCCTCACACCCACGTTTCCATGGCCGAGTTCAAGAAGCGCCTCAGGCGCTGGCTGCCCACGGCACAGACCCTGGAGCAGACGCGGGGCTTCACCTGGCTCGGCCACTACCTGCGCGAACACCCGCGGCTTTGGGTGCTGCATCGGCGCGGGGTGGCCCTGGGCGTGGCGCTGGGCATCGGCATCGGCGTGTTTCCGGTGCCCCTGCAGATGCCGGCAGCCATGCTGGCGGCCGTGGCGCTGCGGGCCAACGTGGCAGCGGCCGCTGCCGCCACCTGGCTGACCAACCCCTTCACGATGGCGCCGATCTGGGGGCTGTCGGCCTTCCTGGGCTCGTTCGTGGTGCCGGGTGCCGCGCCCGGCACGCCTGTGCCGCCGAAGGCCGACTGGCAGTGGGCCTCGCCACAGACCTGGCCGACGGCGCTGTGGGACCAGATCACGTCCTGGGGCCCGGCTTTGCTGGCTGGTTTTCCGCTGGCGGGGGCCGTGCTGGGCTTGACCGCCTATGTCCTGGTGTACTGGGGCTGGGCCGTGCTCATCAAGCAAGAGCGGCGGCGGCGCGTCAAGTCGCGGGTAACCAGGGGCTGAACCGCTGCGGGCTCGTGGCCCGAGTCAAGCAAGAGCAGGCCGCGCAGCGTCAGCAGGTTCTGGACGGCGAGCCGGCTGACCGGGAACGCCCCCATGCCCTGGGTCGGGAAGACGGCCAGCAAGACGCTGTCCAGGCGCTCAGCCGCCCCGGGAGATTCCGCCGTCCTTGGCAACGACCTGGAAGTGGTGCAGGCGGCGATGCCCACGCTGTGGCGTACGCCGGCCACACCCGAGCTCAACACCAGACTTCGACCGGTACTTCATGGACTTCTTCATCTCGATGATCTTCATGCACTTCGCCGTGCCGCGCCTGTACCAGCACCGCGTGCTGTTCTGGGGCATCCTGGGCCTGCGCGCGCTGTACTTTGCGCTGGCCACCGTGGTGCACCGCTTCCACTACCTCAAGTACGCGCTGGCGATCGTGCTGATCTTCATCGGCGCCAAGATCTTCCTCGGCGACTGGCTGTTCGACGGCAAGGTGCCGGCGGCACTGAGCCTGTCCGTCACCGCCGGACTGCTGGCGGGGGGCATCCTGTTCTCGCTCTGGAAGACCCGCGGTCAGGGCGCAACAGCCCTCGAGGACGCACGGCAGTGACGCGCCGTCGCACTCAACCGCGCCAGATGCTCCACAGGCCGTACACCACGTGCCCCCACACGAGCACGTTGAAGCCCAGAAGAGTGAACACGCGCGAGGCGACCCAGAAGCCGCGTGCGCGCCTATCGCAGCCCGGCTCTCCGGTGACCAGGTAGAGCACGAAGTACATCGCCGCCGGCGCCAGCGTGCCGATGATCAGCACGCCCATGACCCAGTAGAAGATCGTCATGCGCCATTATGGCCAGCGGCCCCGGGGTTGCCGGGGCCGCTGATTCAGCAAAGGCCGTGCGACGGCGTCAGAGCGACGGGTAGACGATGTCGTCGATGTAGTAGGTGCGCGCCCCGGTCGTGGCACCCGGCGTGCCGAAGTTGAAGAACACCGACAGGCGCGTGTAGGTGGTGGCCAGGTTGAGCGCCGCCGTGCCCGTGACCTGGTTGGCGAAGTTGAAGCTCAGGGTCTGCCAACCGCTGGCGGTGGTGACGGTGGCCTCGGTCTCGACCGACTGCGTCGGGTCGGCTGCGTTCTCGACCTTCATGCGCACCGGGATGCCGGCCACCGGCGACCACACCCGCGCCGTGATCGTGGTGTTCCCCGTGGCAAAGCCGATGCGCGGGATCGAGTTGCCGGCTGCCGTGGAGATCGTCGTGCCAGCCCAGAGCTCGGCCGCAGCGCTCTTGACGATGCGGGCCACCTTGTTGGTCGCGTCGGTCGGGTCGGTCACCACGCTGGCGTCTTCGGCACCGCCGAAGCCGGCGAAGGTGGGCGCCGTGCCCTCGAAGTTGATCGAGGTCGTGGCACCCGTGCCGCCGCCACCGCCGCCGCCGCCCGGCGTGCCCGGCACGAAGGTGATGTCGTCGAAGTAGTACGTCTTCTCGACCGCCGAGGCCTTGGCCCGGCCGAAGTCAAAGAAGATCGTCGCCTTGTTGTAGTTGAAGGCGAGGTTCAGCGCCGCGGTACCCGTGGCCTGGGTCGCGAAGTTGAACGTCAGCGTCTGCCAGCCGGCGGCCGTGGTGACGGTGGCTTCCGTCTCGACCGACTTGTTCGGATCGGTGCTGTCCTCGACCTTCAGGCGCACCGGGATGCCGGCGTCGGGCGACCACACACGCACCGACATGCGGGTGTCGGTGGTGTTAAACGGGATCTTCGGCGAGAAGCCTCGCTGCACGCCGCCTCGGGTGTCGGTGATGGTCGTGCCGGCAAAGGTCTCTGCACCGGCCGCGCGCACGACGCGGGCCACCTTGTTGGCCGCATTGGTCGGGTCGGTCACGATCGTGGACGCCTCGGCGCCGCCGAAGCCGACTAGGCCGTAGTCGATATCGACCGCGTTGAAGCTCACCGGCAGCGACATCTGCGTCAGCAGCACCGTGTCGTAGGCCTGCTGCGCCGTGGTGACGGCGTTGCCGTTGCCGCTGGCGTCTTGCACGGCATTGGCTGCGACGCTGACGCCCAGGTTGCCCGTGGTGTTGGGCGTGGGCACCACCACCAGCGTGGCGCTCGTGCCGTTGATGCGCGTGAAGGCGCCCTTGGTGCCGCCGGAAACGACGATGTCGTCGACTGTGAAGCTGGTGCCGACGTTTTCGTTGAAGCCGAAGCTGAAGAGCACGTTGCCCGTGGCGGTGGCACCGAGCACATTGTCGGTGATGGTGACCACGGGGCCGGTGGTGTCGGCGGGTGAGCCCGCCGCGGCCGGCGGCGCCTCGCCGTCACCGCCACCGCAGGCTGCGAGCAGCAGCACGGCACTGGCCAGCAGCAGGCGCAGAGGCGTTGTGGAAGGGGAACGAGACTTCATGGCGGTGGATCCTGGTGAAGTAGACGGCCCTGACGTGCTCAGGGAGACGGCGGTGGCCAGCAGGCCGGGCGGCTCGGTGCCGAGGCAGTGAAAACAGGTGCGCGCGGGATTCAAAGCAAGACTCATGAAAGCGCTTTCAGCAGTATGCGCGGGCTCTTCCGTGCTTGGCAAGCGCGAATCACCCCTGGCTTTCCCGTATCCGCCGGCCGTTCAGTTGGCGGCGGTGAGGCGACCGAGCGTGCCCGGCTGCACCGTGAGGCGCTTGCCGTCGCTGAAGCGCACCTCCAGCGGCGTCTTGCGCGCGTTGAAGGCCAGGTAGGTGCGGGTGCCATCGGCGCGCTTGAACACGGCATGCAGTGGCGTGTCGGCGGTGATGCTGAAGTCGGGCGTGCCCTTGGCCTCGAGGCTGAGCATGTAGTGCAGCGTGTAGCTGCGCGACGAGCCGATCTCCACCGAACCCCAGCGCTCCCAGGTTTTGAGGGCCTCGGCCGGATCGGCCAGCGCCAGGTACTTCGAGAAGATGTCCTGCCAGATGTCCTTCGGCGGCGGCGGGTTGGGCTTCTTGGCGATGCGGTTCCACAGCGCCGTCTCGGCAGGCAAGGTGGCCAGGCTGCGCTTGACGAAGGCCGGGTCGCGGCCCAGGTAGGTGTGCGCGGTGGTCACGGGCAGCAGGTTGATGCCCTTGATCTGGCGCGGATCGTCGATCCACCAGGTGTCGTGCCGGTACATGCCGCCGAAGACCAGGCTGACCTCGGCGTTTGTGTACTCGGGCGCGAACACCATGCGGTGGATGTCGAACCAGTAGTGGTTGATGGCCTCGATCTCGTTCGTGTAAAGGTAGATGCCCAGGTCGCGCAGCGCCTTGTTGCCCGTGACTTCACCCCACAGGATGAGCCCGACCCAGGCGTTGATCGACTCCGAAGACGATTCGTTGTTGTTGCCGAACTCGCCCACGCCGATGCCGTTGGCCCAGGTGTGCGCCTCGTAGGCGTCCCAGTTGCGCAGGAAGGGGAAGTCCGCGCGGCCGCGCTCGGCGGTGGCGATGTCGGCGATCAGCAGTTCGACCATGCCGCCCCAGCGGTCCTTGTCGAACCAGGCCGGGTCGCGCAGGGCCACCTCGGCGGCGGTGCGGATCAGATAGCCGTACCAGAAGTGGTGGTCGTTGATCTCGGTGATCGCGAAGAACTCCTCGGGGTAGATGGACACCACCCCGAGCGAGTTGTCGCGCTGCACGTAGCCGCGGCTGCTGTCGCCGCCCAGCCACTCTTCGGCACGCTTCTTCAGCATGTCGAGCAGGCGGTCGCGGCGCGCCGTGTCGCCTTGCTGCTCGAAGAGCTCGGCCAGCTTCATGGTGCGCTGCAAGCCCTTGCCCGCCCAGTAGAAGCTGCGGCTCTGGCGCTGCAGCTCGCGGCCGGCGGTCGCGAAGTCCTTCTCCATGACGTCTTGCAGCTCGGCCTGGCGCGACGAGCCGGTGACGGCCGGCCAGTACGGCACGAAGCCGTTGTACCGGTAGCTGGTCTTGAACTCCGACGCCGCCAGCAGGCGCAGCGGGCCGCGCACGGTGTTGAAGGCCGGCCCCAGGCGGCCCTCGACCGAAGCGTTGCGGAACCATTGGTGCGGATACAGGCCGAGCAGCGGCCCGTTGTCCGGCCCTTCCATCACCTGCGTGGTGGCCTTGAAGGTGGTCTCGACCTGGCTGGCCGCTTCGTCGTAGCGCCACTCGACCCGCGTCTGCTTGATGAAGGCGTAGGCATGGCGCGCAAACAGCGTCAGCGTCTCGGCCTTGTCGTCCGGCAAGGCCGCCACCGACAGGTAGCCCGCTCCCGCGGGCAGGCGGGCGATCCATTCGGTGGGCGACACGGCTTCCCAACGCACGCCCGTGGGGCCGAACAGCGCGTACGACTTGCCAGCCACCTGGAGTGCCAGTGCACGCGGATCAGCCTGGGCATGCAGACGCTGGCCGGCAGAGGGCAGACGCACGCGCAGGTCGCCTCGGGTCACCCGGATCGATGCATACGGATGGCCGCGCGCCACCGTGGTGAGCATGTCGTCGGCGCCTCGCGCCATGGAGATGTCGATCGACCAGTCATCGGCGTTGGCCAGCTTGGCGGTGCCGGGCTCGAAGGCCAGCGGCGTGATCAGCAGCGGGTCGCGGTGCGGGTAGCGGATCTCGACGTCCTGGCGCACGCTGGTCACGGCTTCCTTGGACGGCAGCGCGAACTCCAGCCCCGCGGGCGTGGTCTTCACCGTGATCGGCTGCACGAACAGGACCTCGGGCTTCGCGCTGAAGACCAGCGTCGAATACCACTGGTTGGTGGGCGCCGCACGCTTGAGCATGGCCTCGGTGCGGAACGCCGCCGGCGGCACCGCCTTGTCGCCCGCCTTCGGCGCCAGGAAATAGGTGCCGGCGCCCAGCTTCACGGGCTGTGCGTCTGCCCTGGGCACCACGGCCCACAGGGCCAGGGCGGCCAGGCCGGCCCACCACAAGGGCAGATGAGTGCGCATCCCGTTCATTGCCTTCCCCTATTCGTGCAGCGACAGCCTGCGCGGCCATTGTTTGTGAAAGCGCTTTCAGATTGATCCCGCGTTTTCCCGGAGGCGCCGCCGGCGAATGGCCCGAACAGTTGAAGGCGCGAGGGTAAATACGCAGCGTGTGTGCGTTGACGCGACCGCATCGCCGACCGTATTCTCTGAAAGCGCTTTCAACGCCACCACATCCAGCCCAAGGTCGCCTGTCCTATGCAGCAAGAACTCTTTTCTCCACGGGGTCGCACGGCGCACCGGGCCGAACAGCCGCCACGGCGTCTTCAGCGCTTGCTGCCGGTTGCGGCTTGCGTGCTCGGCCTGGGCGCTGCCGGCGCGGCCCAGGCCTTCGAGTACGGCCCGTTCAGCCTGACGGGCTTCATCAAGGGCAGCGTGGGCTACGTGAGCAACGGCTGCGAAGGCTGCCAGCGCGACGCCACCGCGGGCCGCCACTTCGTATGGGCCGACGACCTGGTGTTCGGCAAGAGATACGGCAGCCTGACGACCGACAGCCTGCAGATCCAGCCCACCCTGGGCGTCAAGTTCGATCTGCCCAAGGGCTTTACCGTCTCGGGCGCCTATTCGCAGCGCTGGCGCGACGGCGAACCCGATCTGCCGGGCGTGGTCTACGAGCGCAGCGTCACGCTCAAGCACGAGTACTACGGCACCCTCCAGGCCGGCAACTTCCTGTCGCGTGCCTGGAACCGCCCCGACTTCCCCTACGCCTCCGACGTTGGGCAGACCGCCTTCAGCGACTCGGGCGCGGCCTACGGCATCCTCACCAAGGCCGTGCGCTACACCTCGCGCGAGCTGTTCGTGGCCGACGGCAACCTGGTGCTGGAGTTCACCTACGACCAGGGCGACACCAAGTTCAAGCGCAACAAGCCGCAGTTGTTCGAGTTCTGGGCCCTGTGGGGCCGCGGCCCGCTGCTGGTGGAGGCCATCGTGCAGTCGGCTGAAAACGGTGCGCCGGGGGCGTTTGCCAAGGCGGGCTTCACCGGCCTGACGCCGTTCCCCGAGCGCGACGACGTGCAACTCAACGGCAGCAGCCAGGGCGTCTTCATGCTGCTCGGCAAGTACCAGATCGGCACCGCCTATGAGGTGTCGGGCGGCCTGCGCTTCAACCGCTGGAGCGGGTCGTATGCCGTGCCGCTGACCACAGGCCCGCTGGCGCAGTGGAACAACCCCTTCAACGTCGACTGGGGCGGCACCGACGCCAGGGGCGTGCCCAACCCGGGCTACGCCGCCCGCTCGACCGACTTCATGCTCGGCCTGCGCAAGTACGTCAACCCGAAGGTCGTGGCCTACACCGGCCTCACCTACCTGGGCAAGGCGAAGACCGCCAACCCCAGCGAGCGCGGCCAGAGCAACTCGGCCCTGTTCGCCACGGTCGGTGCCAGCTATGCGGTCGGCGGTGGCCTGAAGCTGTCGGCCTCGCTCAACGCCGTGAGCTACGCCCGCCGCGGCTTCGCACCGCTGAGCATGCCGGCCCACGATGCCTTCTCGAACGTCGACTCCCGCGTGGCCAACCGTGGCTACGGCGCGTCGATCGAAGCGAATTACCAGTTCTGAGTCCGAGGTCCCCTCATGATGTTCACCTGGTTCCGCGCGCTGCCCCGCGCCCCACATCGACTCTTGGCCAGCGCCATGACGGTGGCCCTGCTCGGCACCCTGTCGGCCTGCGGGGGTGACAGCGGCGGCTACACGCCCACGGCCGTGTCACAGAGCGATCGCCGCGAATTGCCGCAGGCCTTCGTCACGCGCGCGGCCGTCAACTACTCGCCCTACCGCACTTCGAGCGGCCCGGCCGACCTCGAGTTCGAGGTCATCACGCCGGCCAACGTGCTGCAGGACCTGCAGCTGGTGCAGGCCACCGGCATCGGCACCATCCGCCTGTTCAGCAGCCGCGCGTTCTCGGAGACCGTGCTGCGGGTGATCCGCGACAACAACCTCGACCTGAAGGTGCAGCTCGGCTCCTTCCCGGTGCCACCGACAACCGCCGCCATCGAGGCCCAGAACCAGGCCGAGATCGAGGCGCAGATCCGCCTGGCCAACGCCTTCCCCGACATCGTGCTGGCGGTCAGCGTCGGCAACGAGAAGCTGGTGGAGTGGTCGGCCAACCGCATGGATCCCGCCGTGCTGGCGGCCTATTTGCGCAAGGTGCGCGCTGCCGTCAAGCAACCCGTGACGATCAACGACAACTGGCTGTACTGGTCGAAGGTCGACAAAGTGATCGCCGAGTCGGTGGACTTCGCGGCCGTGCACGTCTACCCCTTCCTCGACACCTTCTACGACCCCACCAAGTACGACTGGCGCCAGAAGTCCGTGCCCGAGGGCCAGCGGGCCCAGGCCATGATCGACGCCACCATCACCGAGGCCAAGAAGCAGTTCGAAGACGCGCGCGCCGGCCTGGTGAAGTTCGGCCTGGGCTCGATCCCCATGGTCATCGGCGAAACCGGCTGGGCCGCGGTCGACACCAATGGCGGCCCGAGCCTGGCCTTCCGCGCCCACCCGGTGAACCAGAAGATGTACTTCGACGCGCTGCAGGCCTGGGCCACCCAAGGCCGGCGCGACGCGCAGGGCCCGAAGGCCATCTTCTTCTTCCAGGCCTTCGACGAGCCCTGGAAGCAGGGCGACGACGGCTGGGGCCTGTTCAACGCCCAGCGCCAGGCGCGCTACACCGTGCAGTCGCTCGGCACTTGCGGCGTGACCTGGGCCTGCGAGCCCGGCACCTACACGCTGGCCAATGCCGTGAAGTGGGTGCTGCCGACCCTGGCTGCGCCCGTCACGGCCAACCGCTACACGCTGTTCGCCAACACCGCCACCGCGGGCGAACAGGTGGCCACCGGGCTGCGCTGGGACCCGTTTGCCCTCACCGGCTACCGCGAATTCGGCGGCGGCCCGGCCTCGCCCGACGGCGGCGTGCACTTGGAGGTATCCCCCAACCCAGTGGACTTCGGCTGGGGCCTGTTCCTCTACTCCGGCAGCGGTGGGCTCGAGAACCTGAGCAACTTCGCCACCGGCCGCCTGAACTTCCAGGTGCGCAGCGACGGCTACCCCGGCAAGATCGAGGTCGGCATCAGCACCGACACCGAGGACCGCGACATCCAGGAGGCCTTCCTGCAGATCGCACCGGGCGAGCTGGGCTACTGCAACAGCGGCAACTGGTGCAACGTGTCGATCCCGATCTCGGCCTTCCTGGCCCAGAACCCGAAACTCGACCTGCGCTACGTGAACTTCCGCTTCATCGTCGCCGACCGCTACAGCTTCACCGGCAAGCCGCTGAACCTGACCGGGCTGCCGCCGGTGAGCATCGACGGGCTCCACTGGTCGCGATGACACCCGCGCCTGCACCGCTGCACTGGGTGCTGAGCGCGCGTGACAGCCGCCACGGCCACGAGCTGCGCCTGACGGCGCAGCCCCCGCTGCTCCCTGCCGCCGATGCGGCCGACCACGCGCGCGCACCGGCACGCCTGTGGGTGGACAGCACGCGCCGCTTCCAGCGCCTGGAGGGCTTCGGCGGCGCCTTCACCGAGGCCGCCGCCACCACCTGGCTGAAGCTCTCCGAAGGCCAGCGCGAGGCCGTGCTTCGCGCCTGCTTTGACCGCGCCCACGGTCACGGCTACACGCTGTGCCGCGTGCACATGAACAGCTGCGACTTCGCGCTCGGCAATTACGCGCACGTCGAGGCCGAAGGCGACGTGGCGCTCGAGAGCTTCTCGATCGCGCGCGACCACCAGGCCCTGCTGCCGATGATCAAGGCCGCGCAGCGCGTGGCGCCGGAGCCCCTGAAGCTGCTCGTCTCGCCCTGGAGCCCGCCGGCCTGGATGAAGGACAGCGGCCGCATGAACGACGGCGGCCGCCTGCGCCCCGAGTACCGCGCCGCCTGGGCGCAGTGCTTCGTGCGCTTCATCCGCGCCTACGAAGCCGAAGGCGTGCCCGTGTGGGGCGTGTCGGTGCAAAACGAGCCCGAGGCGCGCCAGCGCTGGGACTCGTGCCTGTACACCGCCGAGGAGGAGCGCGACTTTGTGCGCGACCACCTCGGCCCCGCACTGCACGCCGCCGGCCTGGCCCACGTGCGCATCGTCGTGTGGGATCACAACCGCGACGCCATGGTCGAGCGCGCCAGCATCATCTACGGCGATGCCGAGGCCGCGAAGTACGTCTGGGGCACCGGCTTCCATTGGTACATGGAAGACCACTTCGAGCACGTGCAGAAGGTGCACGACGCCTGGCCCGACAAGCAGTTGCTGTTCACCGAAGGCTGCCAGGAAGGCGGTCCGCACTGGGGCCGCTGGGAGCTGGCCGAGCGTTACGCGCGCTCGATGATCAACGACCTGAACCACTGGACGGTGGGTTGGATCGACTGGAACCTGCTGCTCGACGAACAGGGCGGCCCCAACCACGTGGGCAACTTCTGCAGCGCGCCGCTGCTGGCCGTGCCGGCCGAGGACGGCGTGCACCCGCAGAGCTCGTACGCCGCAATCGGCCACTTCGCGCGTTACGTGCAGCCGGGTGCAGAGCGCGTACTGTGCGCGGCCACGCGCGAGGCGCTGGAGTGCACGGCCTTCGCCAACCCCGACGGCAGCCTGGCCGTGGTGGTGCTCAACCGCAGCGAGCACGACATCGCCTTCTCGCTGGCCCTGGACGGCACGGCCCACGCCACCGACCTGCCGGCCCACGCCATCGCCACCTACCTGCGGTCCGCGTGATGCGCACCGTGCCGTTGGCCACGGCAGCACGGGTGCTGGCCGACATCGGCGGCACCAACGCCCGCTTCGCCTGGCAAGCCAGCCCGGGCCAGCCGATCGACGCCGTGCTGAGCCTGCCCTGCGCCGACTACGGCTCCATCGGCGAGGCCTTGCGGGGCTACCTGCACCGCACAGGCCGCGCCCTGCCGCCGGCCTGCGCCATCGCCATCGCCAATCCGGTGGTGGGCGACCGCGTGGCCATGACCAACCACCACTGGGCCATTTCCATCCGCGAACTGAAAGCCGAGCTGGGCCTGCAGCGGCTGCTGGTGGTGAACGACTTCACTGCGCTGGCGCTGGCGCTGCCGCGCCTGGGGCCGGCCGACCGCTGGCAGCTCGGCGGCGGCGAGCCCGAGCCCGGCGCCGCCATCGGCCTGATCGGGCCCGGCACCGGCCTGGGCGTGTCGGGCCTGCTGCCCGACGGGCGCGGCGGCTGGCTGCCGATCCAGGGCGAAGGTGGCCACGCCACGCTGGGCGCCACCACGTCGCGCGAGGCCGAGGTGCTGGCCGTGCTGCGCGACTGGCATGGCCATGCCTCGGCCGAACGCGCGGTGTCTGGCCAGGGTCTGGTGGACATCCACCTGACGCTGCAGCAACTCGATGCAGCACCCGGCCCGCAGCACGCGGCCTCGGCCATCGTTGGTGCCGCGCTGGCCGGCAACGACGCGCGCTGCACCGAAGCGCTGCAGCTGTTCTGCGCCTTCCTGGGCATCGCGGCCGGCAACCTGGCGCTCACGCTGGGCGCGCGAGGTGGCGTGTACATCGGCGGCGGTATCGTGCCGCGGCTCGGCCGCTGGTTCGAAGGCTCGCCCTTCCGCGCCCGCTTCGAGGCCAAGGGGCGCTTCGCCGCCTACCTGCAGCCCGTGCCGGTGTACGTGATCGACACGCCGCAGTCACCCGCCTTCCTGGGCGCGGCCGAGGCGCTGGACGCGGCGCTGCCGATGGTGGGGCAGGCTGATTAGCTTGGTGCGCCGGCCTGTGCGGCACTTGTCGATCGCACCCTGTCGAAGCCAGCTCCCCGTTCGGGCTGAGCTTGTCGATGCCCTCTCCTCCGTTCGGGCTGAGCTTGTCGAAGCCTGGTGGAACGCCGCCGCTCCCACTCGACGCGTCGCAGCGGCAAAAGTCTGTGCGGGCGGGGGCTGCGGCGTGAGTTGAAGCGGTCGGCCCTGCGCTTGTTGGCGCTGATGTAGATCCGCCTTTATTCGCTGGCGAGGTGGCGGATTTGCGTGTGGGCTGGACTTGCGGTGAGGTTGCCGCGGCCCAATGGCATC
>JBIJAP010000121.1:0-8910 GCA_044345715.1 Rubrivivax sp. | reverse complement strand
AGGCCCAGGCCCCAGGGACCGACATGGAGGATGTCCTTGGCGTAGATGGGCAGCAGCGCCACCGCCCCGCCCAGCACGACGGCCACCATGTCCAGCATCATGGCGCCCAGCAGCACGGGTTGCGCCCGCACGTAGCGCACGCCTGCCGTCAGCGTGGCCCAGCTCGCCGGCTCGGCCTGCGCCGGGTGGTGTTCGTAGCGCAGGCGTGCCACCAGCGCGGTGGCCACGAGAAACAGCACCGCGCAGCTGCCGTAGGTGGCGGCCGGGCCGGCCGTGTAGACGAAGCCGCCCAGCGCCGGGCCGGCGATGATGGCGCCCTGCAGCCCGGCCGAGCTGAAGGCCAGCGCGCGCGGCAGCACGACCGCGGGCACGAGCAAAGGCGTCAGCGCCTGTTGCGTGGGCATCTGCAGCGCCCGCAGCGCGCCCAGCACCACGCTCACCGCCAGCAGCGCCTCGCGGTTCATCCAGCCCGCGGCGCTGCCCCAGGCCAGCGCGGCGGCGGCGGCCACCTGCACGGCCAAGCAACCGGCAAGGATGCGACCGCGGTGGTGGCGGTCGATCCACTGGCCCGCCGGCAGCGTGAGCACGAGCGCCGGCACGAACTGCGCCAGGCCCACGAGGCCCAGGTCCCAGGCCGACCCGGTGAGCTCGTACATCTGCCAGCCCAGCGCCACCAGCAGCATCTGGCTCGCCGACACCGAGGCGATGCGCGCCAGCCACAGCTGCATGAAGGCGCGGTACTGCGTCAGTGGCCGCTGCTCGTCGTCGGATTCGGTCATGTGGCGGCGCTGCGGGGCAGCCACACCCGGGCGGCCAGGCCCGGGCCTTCGTCGCGATCGTCGAGCCGGATGCGGCCACCGGCCGTGGCCACGATCTCGCGGCAGATGGCCAGCCCGAGCCCTGATCCCGCTTGCGGCCCGGCCGCCGAGAACGGCTGGAACAGGCGCTCGCGCTGCGCCGCCTCGAGGCCGGGGCCGCTGTCGATCACCTCGAGCAGCGCCTCGTCAGCTTCTTGCGCCAGACGCAGCACGAGGGTGCCACCCGCGGGCGTGTGCTTGATGGCGTTGTGCAGCAGGTTGCGCGTCAGCTCGCGCAGCGCCCAGGCGTGCGCCGGCACGCGGGCCGGGGTGGTGACGAGTTCGAAGTCGATGCGGCCGGCGGCGATGAGCGGTGCCAGGTCGAGTGCCACGCCGCGCACGATGGGTTCCCAGTCCTCGCGCGGAGACTCACCCTGCAGTCCCTGCTGACGCAACTGCTCCACCTTGGCCAGCGCCAGCATCTGGTTGGCCAGCTCGGTGGCGCCCTGCACGGTGGTGTCGATCTCGGCCAGCGCCTGCATCGGCTCGACGTCGCCGCGGCGGGCCGACTGCACCTGCGCCTTCAGCACCGCCAGCGGTGTGCGCAGCTGGTGCGAGGCGTCGCGCACGAAGCGTTTCTGGTGCGCCAGCAGGTGGGCCAGCCGCGCCATCACGGCGTTGGTGGCGTCGACCACGGGGCGCAGCTCGTGTGGGGCGTCGGTGGCCGGCAGGGGCGAGAGGTCGGCCTCGTCGCGTGCCACCAGCGCCCGCGACAGCCGCCGCACCGGCCGCGTGACGCGCTGCACCACCCACAGCACCACGCCGGCGATCAGCACCAGCAGCAGCCCCTGCTGCCACAGCGTCTGCAGCAGCAGTTGGCGCGCCAGCGCATGCCGCAGCTCCAGCGTCTCGGCCACCTGGATGACGGCCATGCCCTGGCCGCCCGCGCCCGCCACGGGCTGCAGCAGCACGGCCATGCGCACCGCTTCGTCGCGATAGCGGTCGTCGTAGAAGCGCACCAGCGCGGCGTAGACCGGTGGGGCATCGCGCCGCGGGTCGGCAGCGCGGGGCGGCGGCAGGTCGTCGAAGCCCGAGACCACCTCGCCGTCGAAGCCGCTCACGCGGTAGACCATGCGGCTGCGGTTGTCGGCCTCGAAGGCCTCGAGCGCCGCGTAGGGCAGCTCGGCGATCACGCGCGGATGTGCGCTGCTGGCCGGGTCGAGCTGCAACTGCTCGCCGATGGCCTTGGCGCTGGCCAGCAAGGTGCGGTCGTAGGCCGTGTCGGCGCTGGTGAGGGCCTGGCGGTACAGGAGCGCCGCGTTCAGCATCACCACCGCCAGCACCGGCAGCAGGATGCCCAGCAGCAGCTGGCGGCGCAGCGAGGGCGGGGTGGGGTCGTTGATCAAGCCGGCCCCGCGGGGCCAGGCCCATCGGCGGCCGGCTCCACCAGCCGCAGCAGGTAGCCCAGGCCGCGCAGCGTGACGAGCTCGACCGCGCTGCCCGCGAGCTTCTTACGCAGCCGGTACACCACCACTTCGATGGCGTCGGCCTGCACCGCGCCTTCACCTGCGAACACCATCTCGGTGAGCCGCTCGCGCGTGACGGCCTGGCCGGGCCGTGCGAGCAGCGCCCGCATCAGGGCGGTCTCGCGCACCGTCAGCTCCATCGGCTGCAGCTCGTGCATGACGGCGCCGCTGTCGGGGTCGATGCGCAGGCCGCCATAGGCCGGTGCCTCAGGCCCGCGCACGGGGCCGCGGCGGCGCGCCAGGGCACGCACGCGGGCCTCGAGTTCATCGAGGTCAAAGGGCTTGGCGAGGTAGTCATCGGCGCCGGTGTTCAGGCCCAGCACCCGGTCGCCTACCGTGCCGCGCGCGGTAACGATAAGCACCGGCGTGTCCAGCCCTTCGGCCCGTGCGGCGGCCAGCACCTGCAGGCCGTCGAGACCCGGCAGCGTGAGGTCGAGCAGCACCACGTCGGGCACCGACGCGCGCCAGCGGTCGACCGCGCGGGCGCCATCGCCACAGACCACGACCTGCACGCCGCGGCGCTCGAAGCTGCGCACCAGCGTCGTCTGCATGGCGGTGTTGTCCTCGACGAGCAGCAGCTTCATGGGCGGGGCTGATTATCGGCAAGCACTCCGACCGCGGGCTTTCCCCAGGCCGCACGACAGCCGTTTGACAGCGCGCGGCGCCATCATCCGCCCCGACAACAACCGCACTGGAGACAACGATGCGTCGCGATACCTTCCTGAAGTCCCTGATCGCCACCACCGCGGGCGCGGGCCTGGGTGCCTTTTCACTGCAGGCCCAGGCCCAGGCTGCGGCCAACCTGAAGATGATGATTCCGGCCAACCCGGGCGGCGGCTGGGACACGACCGGCCGTGCCCTCGGCAAGGCCCTGCAAGACGCCGGCGTGGCCAGCGCCGTGAGCTTCGAGAACAAGGGCGGCGCTGCCGGCGCCATCGGCCTGGCTCAGTTCGTCAACGCCAGCAAGGGCGACGGCAACGCGCTGATGGTGATGGGCGCCGTCATGCTGGGCGGCATCATCACCGGCAAGCCGCCGGTCAGCGTGACGCAAGCCACCCCGATTGCGCGCCTGACGAGCGAGTACAACGTCTTCGTCGTGCCCGCCGCCAGCCCCTTCAAGACGATGAAGGACGTGGTCGAGGCGCTGAAGAAGGACCCCGGCAGCGTCAAGTGGGGCGGCGGTTCGCGCGGCTCCACCGAGCACATCGCGGCGGCCATGCTGGCGCGCGAGACGGGCGTCGACGCCACCAAGATCAACTACGTGCCCTTCCGCGGCGGCGGCGAGGCCGTGGCGGCCATCCTGGGCAACAACGTCAGCGTGGGCGGCAGCGGCTGGAGCGAGTTCCAGCAGTACATCGAGAGCGGCAAGATGCGCGCCATCGCCGTGACCTCGCCCACGCGGCTGAAGGGCATCGACGTGCCCACGATGAAGGAGCAGGGCTTCAACGTCGAGATCGGCAACTGGCGCGGCGTCTATGGCGCGCCCGGGATCACGCCGGCCCAGCGCAAGGCGTTGGTCGACATGGTCGTCAAGGCCACCAAGAGCAAGTCGTGGACCGAGGCCATGGAAAAGAACCAGTGGACCTCGGCCCTGCTGACGGGCAAGGAGTTCGAGGACTTCGTCGACCGCGAGTTCGCCGGCCTGCGCGCCACCATGGTCAAGGCCGGCATGATCTGAGGCCGGCATGGCCTTCGAGTCTGCAGCGCAGCGCCGCCAGGCGCTGATCGGCGCCGGTGCGCTGCTGCTGGGCGCGCTGATGGCCTGGGGCGCCACCGGAATCTCGTCCGTGGCTGGCTATGCCGGCGTCGGGCCGAACTTCGTGCCCTGGGTCGTGGCGCTGTCGCTGCTGGCCTGTGGCGGCATGCTGATCTGGGAGGCCGCCAGCGGCGGCTGGCGCGAGCTCGAAGAGCCCTCGGGCGCCGTGCAGGGTGATTGGCGCGCGCTCGCCTGGGTGGTGGGCGGCCTGGCCGCCAACGCACTGCTGCTCGAGCGCGTGGGCTTCATCATCGCCTGCACCACCTGCTTCATGTTGGCGGTGCGCGGCCTGCGCAGCAGCGAAGGCAAGCCGCATGGCGGCACGCGCGGCCTGGCCATCGACGCCGTCACAGGCATGCTGATCGCAGCACCGGCGTTCTGGCTGTTCACCAAGGTGCTCGGCATCTCGCTGCCCGGCCTCACCGCGACGGGGTGGTTGTAGATGGACATCTGGAACCAGCTGCTCGGCGGCTTTGCCACCGCCGGCACGCCCGTCAACCTGCTGTGGGCCTTTGTCGGCTGCGTGCTCGGCACGGCCATCGGCGTGCTGCCCGGCCTGGGCCCGGCTGTGACGGTGGCGATGCTGCTGCCCATCACCACGCAGGTGGAGCCGACGGCGAGCATGATCTTCTTCGCCGGCATCTACTACGGCGCCATGTACGGCGGCTCGACGACGTCGATCCTGCTGAACACGCCGGGCGAAACCGGCACGATGGTGACGGCGCTCGAAGGCTTCAAGATGGCCAAGAACGGCCGCGCCGGCGCCGCGCTGGCCACGGCTGCCATCGGCAGCTTTGTGGCCGGCACCATCGCCACAGTGCTGGTGACGATCTTCGCGCCCTACATCGCCGAGTACGCCGTCAAGCTCGGGCCGCCCGAGTACTTCATGCTGATGTTGCTTGCCTTCACCACCGTGAGCGCGGTGCTGGGCAAGAGCACGCTGCGCGGGCTGACGGCGCTGTTCGTGGGCCTGGCGGTGGGCTGCGTGGGCATCGACCAGATCACGGCGCAGGTGCGCTACACCGGCGGCATCCCCGAGTTCATGGACGGCATCGAGGTGGTGCTCGTGGCCGTGGGCCTGTTCGCGCTGGGCGAGTGCCTGTACACGGCGCTCTACGAAGGCCGCTCGCAAGCGACGATGAACCGCATGGGCAGCGTGCACATGACGAAGACCGAGTGGCGCCGCTCGTGGCCGGCCTGGCTGCGTGGCACCTTCATCGGCTTTCCCTTCGGCACCATTCCGGCCGGCGGCAGCGAGATCCCCACCTTCCTGAGCTACGGCGTCGAGCGCAAGCTCAGCAAGCACAAGGAGGAGTTCGGTACCACCGGCGCCATCGAGGGCGTGGCCGGCCCGGAGGCGGCCAACAACTCGGCCGTCACGGCCACTCTGGTGCCGCTGCTCACACTGGGTATTCCCACCAGCGTGACAGCAGCCATTCTGCTGAGCGCGCTGCAAGGCTACGGCATCAATGCCGGCCCGCAACTGTTCCAGACCAGCAGCACGCTGGTGTGGGCACTGATCGCCAGCCTGTACATCGGCAACGTGATGCTGCTGGTGCTGAACCTGCCTCTGGTGGGGCTGTGGGTCAAGTTGCTGAAGATTCCGCGTGCGCCGCTGTACGCCGGCATCCTGATCTTCGCCACCATCGGCGTGTACGGCATGCGCCAGAGCGCCTTCGACCTGTGGCTGATGCTCGGCGTGGGCCTGCTGGGCGTGCTGATGCGGCGTTACGACTTCCCGACCGCCCCCGTGATCGTCGGCATGATCCTGGGGCCGCTGGCCGAGGCGCAGATGCGCAACGCGCTGTCCATCGGCGAGGGGCACTGGGGCGTGTTCATCGAGCGGCCGATGTCGGCCTCGTTGCTGGCCGTGGTGCTAGCGGTACTGGTGCTGCCGCGGATCTGGAAGCTGCTGAAGCGGCGCTACGCCTGAGGCGCCACTGGCGACGCCCGCGGGGGCGGGCGGCTGCAGCGGCTCAGTCCGCGGCTCAGTCCTTGGCGCCGAGGGCCAGCGCGAGCTGGCGTTGCGTCTCGAGCGCGCCCGGGTCGGGCGCGTGCTTCGTCTCCCAGCCGCCCAGATGACGCTCGGCCAGGCCGGCCAGCGCGTCGATCCACACCGGCTCGGCGTTCAGGCAGGGCACGTAGTCGAAGCGTTCGCCGCCGGAGGCGAGGAAGGCCTCGCGCGCTTCCTGCGCGATCTCTTCCAGCGTTTCGAGGCAGTCGGCGACGAAGCCCGGGCACATCACGTCGACGCGCTTGACGCCCTCGGACGCGAGCTTCTCAAGCGTGGGCTCGGTGTAGGGCTCCAGCCACTTGGCCTTGCCGAAGCGGCTCTGGAAGGTGACGACGAGCTGATCGTGCGACAGGCCCAGGGCTTCGGCCAGCAGACGGGCCGTCTTGTGGCACTGGCAGTGGTACGGATCGCCCAGATGCAGGCTGCGTTCGGGCACGCCGTGGAAGCTGAGCACCAGCTTGTCGCCGCGGCCGTGTTCGGCCCAGTGGGCGCGCAGGCGCGAGGCCAGTGCGGCAATGTAGCCAGGGTCGTCGTGGTACTCGCCCACGAAGCGCAGTTCGGGCATGCGGCGCGCCTGCGTCGCCCACTGCAGCACCTTGTCGGAGATGCTGGCGGTGGTGGCGGCGGCGTACTGCGGGTAGGCCGGGATCAGCAGCACGCGGGTGGCGCCTTCGGCACGCAACTCGTCCATCACCGACGCGATGGACGGATTGCCGTAGCGCATGGCATGGCGCACCCGGACCTGGTGGCCGCGCGCGGCGAGAGCCTCGCCCAGCGCAGCTGCCTGGCGAGCCGTCCACACCGCCAGCGGCGAGCCTTCGGGCATCCACACACTGGCGTACTTGGCCGCCGACTGCTTGGGCCGCGTGCGCAGGATGACGCCGTGCAGGATCGGCCACCACACGAGGCGCGGGATCTCGACGACGCGCGGATCGCTCAGGAACTCAGCCAGGTAGCGGCGCAGCGCCGGTGCCGTGGGTTCGTCGGGCGTGCCCAGGTTGACGAACAGCACCGCATTGCGTGGCGGCTGGCCGTGCCGGAAGGCCGGCTCGGGCTTGAAGTTCATGCCAGCACCTGAGCGACGTTGGAGGGCAGGGCCCGGCCGGAGCGGGCCTCGTGCGGCCGAACGGCGCTCATGAGCTGGATGTCCCGTTGCTGCGGCGCTTGAGCTCCTCGATCACCATGGCCAGTTCGGCTGGCTTGGGCCAGACGGCCACATAGCCGACGGCGGCGGCTTCGCGCACCCGTTCGGGCGTGTCGTCTGCGGTGCAAAGGTAGGCCGGCAAGCCCGGCCGGCCGGCTGCGGCGCGCAGCCGTGACAGCAGTTCCAGGCCGTTGGCATCAGGCAGGTGCAGATCGACGACCAGCAGGTCGGGCTGCCAGCGCTGGGCGATCTCGAGGGCTTCGGCGCCAGTGGCTGCTGTCTCGATCTCGACACCGGGGGCGAAGCGCACCGTCTCCTCGAAGAGCAGGGCGTTGATGCGGTCGTCGTCGACGTAGAGCAAGCGCATGAGGGGATTCCGTGGCTTCAGCGCAGCTCGAGCGGCACTTGCGGTTGGGTGTCAGCGAATCTGAGCACGTCAAACGCGACGCAGGCCGAGCCAGGGTCGGTGGGAGAACCGCCCAGTCCGATGGTGCCATTGCCATGCAAGGTGCAGCTGCCGCGGCGCAGGCTCACGATCTCGCCGTCGGCAAAGCGGACGTAAGTACCGTTGTATGACAGGTCGGTGACCTGGAAGCTGCCGCTGTGCCAGTCGACCCGGGCGTGCGAACGCGAGACGCGGCCGTCATCAACGCAGAAGCTGGCCTGCGGGCTACGGCCCAGCACCACCGGCGTCTGCAGGCTGGCGAAGACCTTTTGGGTGTCGGCCCACATGAGGCGCAGGCCGTCGGGTTCGGAGATGGCGCCGCTCATGTCGCCGCTGAACTGCGTCACCGGAACGTCGGCGAAGGCGCCGCGGCGACCGCCCATCACATGCACCTGCACCGGCTCGGTGCGCCCGCGCAGAACCAGCCGGTCGAGGCTGCGGAAGCGCCCTCGAAGATCGAGCGGCAGTCCCTGCAGCACCTCGACGGTGAGCAGCGTCTCGTTGTCGCCTGCGTGGTCGAGCAGCCGGGCTGCCACGTTGACGGCGTCGCCGAAACAGTCGCCACGCATCTCGACGACCTCGCCCCGCGCCAGGCCCACCTGCAGGCGCAACGCGCGCAGGCCCGGCGAGGCGCCGCGCTCGCTGCTCCGGTGAACGATGCCATCGAGCACGTCGTGCATCAGCATGGCGGCCTGCACAGCGGGCAGGGGGTCATCGAAGACGGCCATCAGGCCGTCGCCCAGCGTCTTGACGAGCAGCCCCTCGTAGCTGGAGACAGCCCTGCCGATCGCGTTGATCACATGCGTGACCACCAAGGTGGCCTCGGCATTGCCCAGCGTTTCGAACAGCGCCGTGCTGCCGCGCAAGTCGGCAAACAGCACGGTGCGGTCGGCGATGCGGGTCATGCCTTCAGTGTACTCAGCCATCCGTGACTTTCGTCACGACTCACAGGTTGTCGAGGTACGTCCGCAGCTTGTCCGAGCGGCTCGGGTGCTTGAGCTTGCGGATGGCCTTGGCCTCGATCTGGCGGATGCGTTCGCGCGTCACGTCGAACTGCTTGCCCACCTCCTCGAGCGTGTGGTCGGTGCTCATCTCGATGCCGAAGCGCATGCGCAGCACCTTGGCCTCGCGCGGGGTGAGGCTGTCGAGGATGTCCTTGACCACATCGCGCAGACCGGCCTGCATCGCGGCATCGAGGGGCGCGGTGTTGGTGCTGTCCTCGATGAAG
>JBIJAP010000120.1:0-8919 GCA_044345715.1 Rubrivivax sp. | reverse complement strand
CGCTGGCGCGGAAGGTGTCGGTGCGCACGTCGGACGGGTTGATCTCGATCTCGATGGAGTCGTCGATCTCGGGGTAGACGAACAGGCTGGCAAAGCTGGTGTGGCGGCCGCCGGCCGAATCGAACGGGCTCTTTCGCACCAGGCGGTGTACGCCGGTTTCGGTGCGCAGGTGGCCGAAGGCGTAGTCACCCTCCACCTTGAGCGTGGCGCTCTTGATGCCGGCGACATCGCCCGCGGTCTCGTCTTCCACCGTGGCGGTGAAGCCCTTGCGCTCGCAGTACTTCAGGTACTGGCGCAGCAGCATGCCGGCCCAGTCGCAGGCCTCGGTGCCACCGGCGCCGGCCTGGATGTCGATGAAGCAGGCCCCGGGATCGGCCGGGTTGCTGAACATGCGGCGGAACTCGAGCTCTTCCACCGTGCTGCGCAGCGCCTGGGCTTCGGCGTCGATGGCACGGATGCCGTCTTCGTCACCGTCGGCCTTGCTCATCTCGAACAGCTCGGTGTTGTCGGAGAGGTTGCGCGTCAGGTGGTCGATGGTGCCGACCACGGTGTCGAGCGCCTTCTTCTCCTTGCCGAGCTCTTGCGCGCGCTTGGGGTCGTTCCAGACGGCGGGGTTCTCGAGCGCGGCGTTGACTTCGTTTAACCGCAGGGATTTGCGGTCGTAGTCAAAGATACCCCCGGAGCTGCTGGGTGCGGTCGCTCAGGTCGGCGAGCAGCGAGCCGACGGCGTTGATTTGTTCAGTGTCCATGGGCGCGATTTTCGCACGCAGGCGCCACCGGCCGCCGTGTCGGCCGCCGTCTCAGCGCAGGAAGCCGGCCAGGTGAGCCGCCAGCGCCTCGGGCTGGTCGTGGTGCAGCATGTGGCCGGCGGGGCTGAGCACCGCCTTCAGAACGCCGGGCACGGTGGCCAAGCGTTCGTCGAACTCGGCGCGCGTGTAACGGTCGCCCCACCACTTGGCGACGTCGGTGCGGTCGCCTTCCACCCACAGCAGCGGGGCGGTGATGCACTTCCAGGCCTCGAGCACCTCGTCGACGCGGTACAGCACCGGGTTCACGCGCTTGTGGGCGGGGTCGCCGAGGATGTGCCAGTGGCCGTCAGAGCGCAGCTCGCTCCAGTGTGGTGCCAGCCAGGCGGCCTTGTCGGCGGGCAGCAGCGGGTTGTTCTTCATCAGCCGTTCGGCCACCTCGTCGAGGCTGGCATAGCTGCGCAGGGCCTGCGGGGTTTGCAGCTCGTCGAGCCACTGCAGCAGCCGCTTCGGCGCTTGCTGCGGCTTCGTCGCCGGCAGGCCGAAGCCTTCGAGGTTGATGAGCCGGCGCACACGGGCGGGGCGCACACCGGCGTAGCTCATGACCACGTTGCCGCCCATGCTGTGGCCGGCCAAGTCGACCTGCGCGAAGCGGTCGGCCGGCACCAGCGCGGCCAGCAGCGCGTCGAGGTCAGCCAGGTAGTCGGGGAACCAGTAGCTGTCGGTGCCGGCAGGCGGCGTGCTGCGGCCGAAGCCGCGCCAATCGGGCGCGATGACCCAGCGCTCGAAGCCTTCGGCCGCGGCCAGCGCATCGACGATGAACTGGTACGACGCCGCCACGTCCATCCAGCCGTGCACCAGCACAAGGGGCGGTCGCGTGGGCGTGGCCAGGGATGCGTCGCCCCACTGCAGCACGTGGTAGTTCGCGCCGCGCAGCGGCAAGTACATGGAGCGGACGCAGCGCGCGGGAGCGTAGGGGATTCGTGTACGGGTCATGCGGCACATTGTCTGGTGCCGAAGCGGCAGGGCCACCGAGGCGCACACTTTGCCCAGGCCGGCGTCGGTGCTCAGGGCGGCTCGGAGCGTTCCAGGGCGATCAGCGAGGTGGCCTGCTCGGCGGGCATGGGCCGGGCGAGCAAGTAGCCCTGGCCGGCGTCGACGCCCAGCTCGCGCAGCGTGGCCAGTTGCTCGGCAGTCTCAATGCCCTCGGCGACCACGCGCCGCTGCAGCACCTGCCCGAGCTGCTGGATGGTGCGCACGATTGCCAGGTTTTCCGGCCCCTTTCCGAGCGCGCTGACGAACGCGCGGTCGATCTTCAGCGTGTCGATCGGCAGCCGGCTCAGGTAGGCCAGCGACGAGTAGCCAGTCCCGAAGTCGTCGATTGAGAACCTAAAGCCGTCGGCACGCAGCGTGCGCATCGCGTCCACGGCCTCGTCGAGCCGGTTCATCAATGAGGTCTCTGTGATCTCCAGCAACAGCGAGCCCGGGCGCACGGCGTGGCGTTCGAGCACCGCGCCAAGCTGGGCGGCGAAGCCCGGCCGGACGAGGTCGCGGCCCGAGATGTTGACGCTCATCGAAATGCCGGGGTCGTCGCGCTGCCATCGCGCCAGCTGCTCGGCGGTCGTCTCCACGACCCACTTGGTCAGGGCCCCGATCTGGCCTGTCTCCTCGGCCAGACCCACGAACATCGCCGGGCTGACCGCGCCGCGCAGTGGGTGCGTCCAGCGCAGCAACGCTTCGAAGCCGGTCAGCCGCTGCGGCTCGAGGTCGAAGATCGGCTGGTAGGCCAGCGTCATCTGGCTGGAGCCGATGGCGACGCGCAGGTCGTTCTCAAGGGCCAGCCGCTGCGCGGCCCGCTCGTGCATCGAGTGGTCGAACACCACCACCCTGGCCCCGCCTTCGGCCTTGGCCTCGTACAGGGCCAGATCGGCGTCGCGCAGGATCTCGTCGACCGTGCGGTAGCCCAAGTCGCTGAAAGTGATGCCCACGCTGGCGCCCGGCATCACCTCGGTACCGTGGATCTCCACCGGCCGCGAGACGATATCGAGTAGCGCCTGCGCCTGGCGCATGCAGGCATCGCCGCCTTGCAGCCGCTCCAGCAGCACCGCAAACTCGTCGCCGCCGAGGCGGGCGACAAGATTGTCGGGCTGGGTGGCCTCGGACAGGCGCTGTGCGATGGCCACCAGCAGCTCGTTGCCGATGTGATGGCCGAAGCTGTCGTTCACGAGCTTGAACCGGTCGAGGTCCATGAACAGCACCGCGAAACGCTCGCCGGAATCCACTCGCGTGCGCTCCACGGCCAGGGCCAGCCGCTCATGAAAGCTATGGCGGTTGGCCAGGCTCGTCAGCGTGTCGTAGTGGGCGATGTGGTGCAGCCGGCGCTCGGCCATCAGGCGCGAGGTGATGTCCTGCAACTGGTAAATCAGGCAGCTGCCGATGCCCTGCGGGTCGTCGTAGGGGCTGCAGTGCAGCGACACGTGCAGCTCGCCGCTGGCGCTGTTGAGCCGCAGCAACATGGAGAAGGTCTGGGTCGGCGGCGCGAGCGCCTCTTGCACGCGGCGCCGGAATTGCACCGCGTCGTCGGGGTGCAGCGCGTCGCAGAAGCGGCGTCGCAGCACGGTATCGGCGTCGACGCCGAGCAAGCCGCACAGTGCCGGATTGACCTGCAGCACCGTGTCGTCGGGTCGCGCCACCGCCATGCCGATGGCGGCGTGTGTGAAGGCGGCCGTGAAGCGCTTCTGGCTCAGCTCAGCCTCCTGCTCGGCCTCGACGACGCGCGCCTCCTGCTCCCTGCGCTCGGCCTCCTGGCGCTCGAAGCTGATGCGCAGCAGCAGGATGATGCCGAATACGGCGGCCACCGACACGGCCAGTACCGTCGCGCCGAACTGCAGCGAGGCGAGGTGCACCAGGCCGGCGACGAAGGCGGCCGCCACATACAGCGCGGCCACGCCAGAAGTGCCGCCCAGCCACTGCAGCGGGCGCAAGGGGGCGCCGCGCTTGAGGCTCATCACCGCAGATATTGGGAGTAGGGTGCCGAGGTAGGGCACCAACGCAACGCCGAGCACGGCAACGAAAGCCGCGACGCTTTCTGGCAAGCCCGCTCCCATCAGCAGTCCATGGGTCAAGCCATACAGCCACGCGCAACCCGTCATCGCGACCATCGCCGCTGCCGAGGATCCCAGCCAACTCGACAGTCGCTTCGACGTTCGGCGAGGACCCATCCAGCCTTCGATGCCGGCCGCGAGCACTGCCGCCACGGGACCCACGTGCAGCAATGCGCCGAAGATAAAGACGTCAGCGGCGCTGATACCCATTCCGCTGCTTGGTAGCTTTAGCGCGTATCGCGACGCGACGGCCGAAAGACCGACTGCGAGGGCAATCTGCGCGACCTCGAACGCCGGTGCACGCAAACACTGAAGAAGAGCCCAGACTAGCGCACTCGCCCCGCAACCAACGATCGCCAGCCACAAGGCTGTTGCTCTAGGGGGATAGTCGAAGAGATGTTGCTCCCTCCAGGATGACCAAAGGACTAAGCGGCGACCCTGACCCTTCGTCGGGTCACCACCCGCAGTGCGGCCCATCAGGTCCCCTGCATCACCCGGTTGGTCGCGGTCTCGTTGCGTCATGCCCGCGCTCGTTCAATGGACGGTAGAGGGCACCATCCCTCGAAAGGACTCGCCGTTTCCGACATCACCCGAATCCTGGGAAGTGCCGAGGGAATCATGCGTCACCTGGCAGGACGCTCCACGCATATCGGCAACGGCGCGAATGATCTGCCTCGATCCGGTGCGGATCGGATGGGCAGTAGTGCCCTCATTCGCCTAGGATCTTTCCATCCAGGAACGTCGCCGGGTCGGTTAGGCTTTCGCTCATGAAGAGCCCCTCGCTCATGAAGAGCCCCTCGCTCATGAAGAGCCCTTCGCTCATGAAGAGGCCCTCGCTCATGAAGAGGCCCTCGCTCATGAAGAGGCCCTCGCTCATGAAGAGCCCCTCACTCATGAAGAGGCCCTCGCTCATGAAGAGCCCTTCGCTGATCAGAAATCCCTGACTGAAGCTTGCCCCTTCTGCAGCGATTGCCCCACCACCCCCCACGACACCCGACATCAACTGCGGCCCCGAACCCGCCGCCGCATACCCTGCCAGCGTGCCCACCGGCTGGAGCAGCCACGAGGCACCCACTGCTGGGCTGCCGGCCAGGGCATCGAGCACGCGCACGCCAGGGCTCAGCAGGGCGCTGCCTGCTGGCGCGTTGCGCTCCACCACACCGCTGACCACCGTATTGGCGGCCACGCCGACGCTGATATTGGCGGGCCGGTAAGCGACGGTGCTGCGCAGCGTCACCTGCCGCGCCCAGGTCAGGCCGGGGTCGTAGATGGGCTGCCAGCGCGTGAACAGCGCGTCGCCCGTCAGCAGCCGATTGCCGCCGGCGGTGACCAGCCGGCTCCAGGCACGCGGCTGCCCCGCTACCGTGCTGCTGGCCACGGGCATCACCTGCCCCGCGCCCAGCAGGTTGGCTCCGCTGGCCAACGCGCCCACCGCCAGCGCGGTGGCCAGGTCGGTACGCAAGGCCCGCGCGAGCCGCGTGGCGCCCTCGGCGTTGAGCTGCCCGGTGCCCTGCACCAGCAGACCCCCCTGCGCCACGGGCAGCGCCGAGTACTGCAGGATGGCCTTCACCAGCGGCGGCGTCAGGCCGGGGTTGGCCTGCAGCAGCACCGCGGCCGTGCCGGCCACCGATGCGGTGGCCACCGAGGTGCCCGACAGCTGCATCAGCCGCGCTCGCGGATTGGCAGCCCCCGCCACCTGCAACTCCGGGTAGGTGGCGGCCAGCAGGTTCCAGGGCGGATTGTTGCCGTCGGCGGTGACGGACGCTGCCGCCACCACCTTGTTGCCTGGTGCCACCAGATCGGGCTTGATGAGATTGTCCACCCAGCGCCGGCCGCCAGCCAGTGGCAGAGAGCCGCGCGTAGGCCCGCGCGAGCTGAAGCCGGTGACCGCATCGTCGGTCATCGGCCCCGTGCCGTAGGTGTTGACCGCGCCCACCGTGATGACCGACGGCTCGTGCCCAGGTGAGGCGATGGTACCGTGAACCTGCTGTCCGGCCGCGTTCTTGCCCGCGTTGCCGGCGGCGGCCACCACCACCAAGCCCGCCGCGGTGACGCTGCGCGCCGCGCGTGCCAGTGGGTCGACCAGGGCGGAATCGGTCGAAGCCGCGCCCAGGCTGAGGTTGACGACGCGAATGTTGGATAAGCGCGCGCGCTGCAGCACCCAGTCCATGCCCAGCAGGGCGTCGCCCAGGGTTCCGATGCCGCGCTCATCGAGCACGCGCACGTCGTAAAGGCTCGCACCGGCCGCTGCATGGCCCTTGCCGGCAGCCACCGCCGCCACGTGGGTGCCGTGGCCGTAAGGGTCGGGGTTGAGCGCCCTCGGTCGGTTCTTTTCGTCACCTTGCTTCCACGTCCTGCCGTCGATGATGCGCTGGGCGTTGGCGGAATGGTCGCGGCCCTTCGCCCAACGGTCGCCCAGTGAGCGACCCAGCGCCACGATGTTGATCACGCCATGCACGCGGGTGTCGCCGACGGCGTCGCGGAACAGCCTGTGTCGGTAATCGATGCCGCTGTCGAGCACCGCGATGCCGACACCCGCCCCGTTGAAAGCACCTGCAGCCGCGGTGGCGGGCGTGCTTTGCCCGGCCGCGGCCACCGCGCCCAGCGTGCCCATGCGCACGGTGCTGCGGTTGGGTGCGATACCCAGCACGTCGGCACGGCCGGCCAGCGGGAGCACGGCCGCAGCGGGCACCATGGCGGCCAGCCCGCGCACGGAGATGTAGTTGTAGATCACCGAGCCGCCCCGCGCCAGGATATCGGCGCGCAGCGAGGTTAGCTCGCTGTCGGTGCTGATGGCGTTGACCAGCACCTGCACGTGCAGGCCTCTGCCTCCGGACAGTCTTCGCGCCCAGGCCACGTCTGTTGCCGACCCCGCCGGTGCGTTGACAACGGCCAGCAGGTCGGCCGAGACCTTGCCCGTCCCTGCCTGGGCCGCACCCAGCCCCAGTGCGAACACGATGCAAGCCAGGCAGAAGCGGAGCAAGCTGGCGGTTGAGGTGCGATTCGTCATCTCAGATCTCTCCAGAGGGAGGCGCGCTCAAGGCGGGGCATGAACAGGGATCAGGCGGTCGGTACTGCGGTTCCGTGCCCAGGTGCACCCCTTGTTCAGGTGGTCTCGATTCTAGGAGCGGTCTCCGCGCCGTAAGCTTGTTTCGAAGCAGTGGCGGCGCCTAAAGGCCGGCAATGCCGGGCTTTTTGTGCCGTCCTTAACGCTCCGGATGTGGGCTCCGCGCTTGCGGAGGGCGGCGCTGCCGAGAATGGTTATGCGCCGGTCGATGCCGAACGCTTGCAATTCCTTACCAAAAACGCCATGCCGCACGACGGGGCCGGCAGCATGGTGCCAATGGACGTGACGGCAACCCAGCGCCTGTGCCCTGTGGTAGCAGGGCCTTTATCGAAGCAGATCATTCCGCTGCGGCCCGGGGTCGCGGCGGGCATTGCGGCGCATCAGGCCCACAATTTGCCCGATGGACGCCACCCACACCCTCCGCCCCGCCACCCCTGCCGACCTGCCGGCTGTCGTAGGCCTGATCACCGAGCTGGCGGTGTTTGAGCGTCTCGAGCACCTCGTGGTCGTCACGCCCGACTCGCTGCGGCCGCACCTGTTCGGCGATCGCCCGGTGGCCGAGTGCATGGTGGCCGAGGTCGAGGGCACTGTGGTGGCCTTCGCCTTGTTCTTCACCAACTTCAGCACGTTCCTGAGTCAGCCGGGGCTGTATCTCGAAGACCTGTACGTGCAGCCTGCGCACCGAGGCACCGGCCTGGGCAAGGCGCTGCTTTCGCACCTGGGTGCGCTGGCGGTGGCACGTGGCTACGGCCGTTTCGAGTGGAGTGTGCTTGACTGGAACGAGCGCGCCATCCAGTTCTACCAGGCCATGGGCGCCACGGTGATGCCCGATTGGCGCATCTGCCGCGTGACCGGGCCGGCGCTGGCGGCGTTTGCCAAGGGCTAGAAGCGCGGGCCCGCAGGCCCTCAAGACGCCAGCGTCGCCATCAGCTTGTCCAGCGGCAGCGACAGTGCCACGCTGCGCTCGCCGACCACGGCCACTATGCCGCGCCCGCGCGTGCCGGTGTCCACCCGCTCGGGTCTGGGCAGGGTGCGGCCGATGGGGTCGGTGAGGCAGGCCACCATCGGCGTGGTGATGATCCCGCCGCGCGCCACCACCACGGCCAGCTCGCCCGAGTCCAGGCGCACGTGGCAGCCTGGTGGGTAGATGCCGAATTCCTTGACCAGCGCTGCCGTCATCGGATGCCCCGGGTCCTGCATGAACATCTGGCGGCCGGCGATGTCGGCGGCCAGGGCCTCGCGTGAGGAGCGCCCAGAGAGCTTGCTGGTGTACACGTCGGCTCGGCGCACCAGCGAGGCCAGGTCGCTGACATCGCTGTTGCCGCTGGGGTATCCGCGGCCGTCTTCGCTTTCGTGGTGCTGCAGCACGGCCTTCAGCCAAAGGCCGTCGGCGACGCCGGCCTGCTCCAGCAGGCGCAGGCTGCGCATCGGGTGGGTCTGCAGTTCCTCACGCTGCCGGGGCGTGGGCGGGGCCGACTGGCGCGCCAGCTGGCCCTGCAGCTCGAGCATGCTCAGGTTCATCGTCAACGCCACCTTGAAGCCGCGCGTGCTGTCGTCGTCTTCCCAGCCCAGGCGGCGGGCCACCAGCAGCGTGGTGATGGCGGTCTGCAGCGAGCGCTTCACGCCGTAGGTGACGTCGTCGTTGCCCGACCGGCGCAGCACGTGGAAGATGGCGAGGTCGGGGTCGCGCGCCACCAGCGCGGCCACGGGGCCGCCGGCGTCGTCGAGGGCGGCGGCGAAGCTCGCGCTGGTGCCGCTTTCAAGTGCGCTGCCGAGCCGGCGGATGGCCTCGCCCCACAGCCGCGGCAGTTGCTCGCGCGGGGCCTGCCGGGCCAGCGTCTGTGCGTCCAGCAGCTCGGTCAGGTCGACGAGCGCCCCGCGTGCGAACAGCGCCTCCAGCTGCGGCTGGTGGTCGACGACATGGCCCCGTGCCAGCAGCAGGGTGCCGTCGGTGTCGCGCACGCCGAAGGGCAAAGGCTGGCCGAGCTGGACACGTTGCTTG
>JBIJAP010000193.1:0-6928 GCA_044345715.1 Rubrivivax sp. | reverse complement strand
CACCGACTACATCGCCAGCCACATCGCCGCCGTCGGCGACGCCATGGCGCAAGGTGTACCGATGGCCGGCTACATGGTGTGGAGCCTGATGGACAACTTCGAGTGGGCCAGCGGCTACGCCAAGCGCTTCGGCATCGTGCATGTCGACTACGCCACGCTGCAGCGCACGCCCAAGGACAGCTACCTCTGGTATCGCGACTTCCTGCTGCAGCAGCAGCGCGCGCGTCAGCAGGCGCTGGCTGTCTGAAGCAGCGCCGACCCGGCTCTTCCCCGCCACCCAGGCCGTATCCCATGCAAGACACCCAACGCCCCGGCTGGACGCTCGTCTGGCAAGACGAATTCGAAGGCGATGCCGTCGACCGCACGAAGTGGGACTTCGACATTGGCAACGGCTTCTACGACTACAAGAACCACGCCTGGGTGCCGGGCTGGGGCAACGAGGAACTGCAGTACTACACGCACGAGCCCGAGAACGTGCAGGTGCGCGACAGCTGCCTGTTCATCCGTGCCGTGAAGGCGCCGCTGCACGGCTGCGGCTACACCTCGGCGCGGCTCAAGACCAAGGCGCGCGATGGGCGCGTGCTCTTCGGCACGCAGTACGGCCGTGTCGAGTTTCGTGCCCGCGTGCCCTGGGGCAAGGGCCTGTGGCCGGCGCTGTGGATGCTGCCGGTGGACGACAAGTACGGCGGCTGGGCCGCCAGCGGCGAGATCGACCTGATGGAGATCGTCGGCGAGAAGCCCGAAGAGGTGCTCAACAGCATCCACTTCGGTTCCACCTACCCGCGCCGCTCGCTCATCACCAAGACCCACCCGCTGCCCGGCGGCAGCCTGGTGTCGGACTGGCACCTGTACGCGGTGGAGTGGGAGCCGGGCGAGATCCGCTTCTTCGTCGACGAGGTGCACACCTGCACCTACCGGCATTGGTGGAGCTGCAGCAAGCTCGAAGGCGGGCAGGGCGCTGAAGCGGCCAACGAGGCCGACCTGAACCCCTGGCCCGCGCCCTTCGACCAGCCCTTCTATCTGGTGATGAACGTCGCCGTGGGCGGCAACTTCCCCGGCGTGCCCAACCCCGAGACGAAGTTCCCTGCCGAGCTGGTGGTGGACTATGTGCGCGTGTACGACAAGGTGGGCGGTTATGGCCCGGTGGCGCCGCGCGGGCCCGGCGTGATGCCCTGGGAGCCCGGGCACGAGTCCGAGCGCCGTACCTGAGGCTGAAGCCTGCCCACGCCCACGCCCAAGACTGAATCAGGAGACCCCGATGAGCACGACTCCTCCCAACGCCGACACCCGCCCTGCGGGCCACGGCGGCTCGCAGCCCTGGGCTCCGGCTTTTGCTCCTGGGGGTTCGGCTCACGGCAGCGCGGCACACGGAACGGTGGCCCACGGCGCTGCCGCCGCCGGCAGCGGCGGCGCCTTCGTGCCCGGCCGTCCCCCTGCCGCCGTGGCGCCCCCGCCGCTGGCGCCGGCCGAGCGCCAGCGCCTCGACGAGGCCTTCCACGCCACGCTCGCGCGCGGCATCCATGGCCTGTGCTTCAGCCCCTACCTCGAAGGGCAGGAGCCGGGCTCGCAGATCGGCGAGGCGCAGATCCGCGAGCGCCTGGCCATCGTGCAGCCGCACACGCGCTGGGTGCGTACCTTCTCATGCACCGACGGACACGAACAGACGCCCCGCGTGGCCAAGCAGATGGGCCTGAAGACGCTGGTCGGCGCCTGGCTCGGTATCGACCGCGAGATCAACGCGCGTGAGATTGCCGGCGCCATCGCGGTGGCGCGCGCCGGCGACGCCGACATCGTGGCCGCGGGCAACGAGGTGCTGCTGCGCGGCGACCTCGCCGAAGACGAGCTCATCGCCCACATCGAGCAGATCAAGGCGGCGCTGCCCGGCGTGCCCGTGGGCTATGTCGACGCCTACTTCCTGTTCGAGAAGCACCCGCGTGTCACGGCCGCCTGCGACGTGGTCATGACCAACTGCTACCCGTTCTGGGAAGGCTGCCCGCGCGAGCAGGCGCTGCCCTACATGCAGAGCATGCTGGCCAAGACCCGCGCCGCTGCGCCGGGCAAGCGCATTCTCATCAGCGAGACCGGTTGGCCCGACCAGGGCAGCGCCTTCCACGGCGCGGTGCCCGGCACCGAGGCCGCGGTGCAGTACTTCGTCGACACCGCCGCGTGGGCCGAAAGCGAAGGCATCGAGTGGTTCCACTTCGCCGCCTTCGACGAGGCCTGGAAGGTGGGCGCCGAAGGGGATGTGGGCGCCTTCTGGGGCCTGTGGGACAAGGACGCCCAGCTCAAGTTCGGCTGAAATGAACACGCTGCACCGGCCCGTCACGCTGCCGCAGGGCAGGGCGATCTGCTACTCCGGCTACCGCGATGGCCAGAGCCCTGATCTCCGCATCTACCCGTCGGTGGCGCAGATCCGCGAAGACCTGCACCTGCTGGCCCGCCACTGGCCGCTGCTGCGCCTGTACGACTGCAGCCTGCATGCCGAGCGCGTGCTGCAGGTCATCCGCGACGACGGCCTGCCGCTGCGCGTGATGCTCGGCGCCTACCTCGGCGCCGAGATGAACAACTTCGGCTGCCCCTGGGGCGGCACCTACAGCGAGGAGCAGCTTGACGCGAGCCGGCGCGAGAACGCCGCCGAGCTGGAGCGCCTGGTGCGGCTGGCGCGCGAGCATCCGCACACCGTGTTCAGCGTGGCCGTGGGCAACGAGGCCACGGTGGACTGGAGCGACCACATCGTGCCGGTGCCGAAGATGATCGAGTACGTGCGCTGGGTGAAGGCCCGGCTGCCGCAGCCGGTGACCTTCTGCGAAAACTACGTGCCCTGGCAGCACAAGCTGCGCGATCTGGTGCCCGAGCTCGACTTCCTCTCGCTGCACACCTACCCGGTGTGGGAATACAAGCACATCCACGAGGCGCTCGACTACACGAAGGACAACATCGCCAGCGTCGCGCCGCTGTACCCGGGCAAGACGCTCGTCATTACCGAGGCCGGCTGGTGCACCAACAGCAACGGCCGCGGCATGAACGCCGAGCACGCGGTGCAGGAGCTGCAGGCCCTGTACTACCGCGACCTGATGGCGTGGACGCAGGCCGAGGGTCTGCTGTGCTTTGTGTTCGAGGCCTTCGACGAGCCCTGGAAGGGCTCTTCCGACCCGCTGGAGCCCGAGAAGCACTGGGGCTTGTTCACGGTGGACCGCCGGCCCAAGCTGGTGATGAAGGACGTGTACGCCGAGCTGCAGCCGGCCGAAGGGTCGTGCGCATGAGCGATCCCATGATGCACCCCCACCGCGCGCCCAAAGCGCTGCCCTTCGTGTTCGGCGCGATGGGGCTGCTGGCGCTGCTCGGCAGCCTGCGCAGCTGAATGCCCCGACAGCGGCGGCCGTCAAGACAACAACAGGAGACACATGAACACCACCGCAGTACCCGTCGCCACCCACAAGGTGCCCTTCGGCCACAAGGTGGCCTTCGGCCTGGGCATGCTGGCCAACCAGATGTTCCCGGCGGCGCTGGGCATCTTCATGGTCGTGCGGGTGCAGGACCTGGGCTTCCCGGGCTGGATGTGGGGCGTGCTGTTCTTCCTGCCGCGCGTCTTCGACTCGGTGACCGACCCGATCATGGGTTTCATCTCCGACAACACGCGCTCCACCTGGGGCCGGCGCAAGCAGTACGTGTTCATTGGCGCCATCGTCATGGGCATCAGCTTCGTCGCGATGTGGCAGCTTTACCGCGAAGACGGCGTCAACTACAACTTCGTCTACTTCCTGCTGTGGTCGTTTGTGTTCTACACGGGCCTCACGCTCTTCAGCATCCCGTATGTGGCCATGGGCTACGAGATGAGCGACGACTTCCACGAGCGCACCAGCATCATGGCCGTGGCGCAGTGGATCGGCCAGTGGGCCTGGGTGATCGCGCCCTGGTTCTGGGTCGTGATGTACGACCCGAGCTGGTTCGAGAACGCTGACACCGCCACCCGCACGCTCTCGGTGTGGGTGGGCGTGATCTGCATGCTGCTGGCCATGGTGCCGGCGCTCTTTCTACCCAGCCGCTCGAGCAAGGACGACACCCACCTCGTGCCGCTGACGCTGGGCAACATCGGCGGCGGCATGCGCGAGATCCTGCAGGGCTTCAAGGAAGCGCTGAGCTCGGCGCCGTTCCGCAAGCTGTGTTTCTCGACCTTCCTGATCTTCAACGCCTTCAACACGGTGGCGGCGTTTTCGTTCTTCATCGTCGTCTACCACCTGTTCGGCGGCAGCACGTCCGACGCCTGGATCTGGCCCACGCTGTTCGGCAGCGTCGGCGCGCTGATCACCACCTTCGCCGTCATTCCCACGGTGGCGTGGATGTCGAGCAAGATGGGCAAGAAGAACGCCTTCATGGTGTCGCAAGGCATCTCGATCATCGGCTACGTGCTGCTGTGGTTCTTCATGGTGCCGGGCAAGCCGTGGATGTTCATGTTCGCGCTGCCGTTCTTCAGCTTCGGCATCGGCGGCCTGTTCACGCTGATGATGAGCATGACGGCCGATGTGTGCGACCTCGACGAGCTCGCCACCGGCAAGCGCCGCGAGGGCATCTTCGGGGCCATCTACTGGTGGATGGTGAAGTTCGGCTTCGCCATCGCCGGCCTGCTCAGCGGGGCCATCATGTCGTTCGTGGCCTTCACGCCCGGAGCGGCGGTGCAGCCGGATGGCGCGGTGGACGGCCTGCGCCTCTTCTACAGCGGCGTGCCCATCGTCGGCACGCTGTTGGCGATGTGGATCATGCGCAACTACGACCTCGACGAGAAGCGCGCCACCGAAGTGCACGCCGAACTCGAGCGCCGCAAGCAGCGCGCCAGCGAGGCGGCGTCGCAGGGCTCGGGCGCGCGCCCGTGGCTGGCCGACCATGGCCTGCTGCTGCCGGGCACCGAGCCCTCGTCGCTGGCGGGCAAGCCGGCGGCGGAGATCCGCACGCTCTACGCCGAGCAGTTCGGCCGCGGCCTGTACGGCCTGTGCTTCAGCGCCTACACGCAGGGCCAGCGGGCCGGCGATGCGCTGTCGGAGGCGCAGGTGCGCCGCCGCATCGAGCTGGTCGCGCCGCACGCGCGCTGGGTGCGCTCGTTCTCGTGCACCGAGGGCCATGAGCTGATTCCCCGGCTGGCGCGCGAGAAGGGCCTGAAGACCATGGTGGGCGCATGGATCAGCGCCGACCGTGCGCGCAACGAGCGCGAGATCGAGTCGCTCATCGCGCTGGCGCAGCAGGGACTGGTCGACACCGCGGTGGTGGGCAACGAGGTGCTGCTGCGTGGCGACCTGGGCGAGGCCGAGCTGCTCGGCTACCTCGCCCGCGTGAAGGCCGCGCTGCCGGAAGACGTGCCCGTGGGCTGCGTCGATGCCTACTTCCAGTTCCTGGAAAGGCCCGCGCTCACGGCCGCCTGCGACGTGCTGCTGCCCAACTGCTACCCGTTCTGGGAGGGTGCGCACATCGACGTGGCGGCCCAATACCTGCGCCGCATGCACGCGCTCGTGAAGGCGGCCGGCGGCGAGAAGCCGGTCGTGATCACCGAAACCGGCTGGCCCGGCCACGGCCAGGCCGTGGGCGGCGCCGTGCCCTCGGCCGAGCACGCGATGCGCTACTTCATCGACGTGCAGCAATGGGGCCGCCGCGAGGGCGTGAAGCTCTTCTACTTCGCGAGCTTCGACGAGCCCTGGAAGCTGGGCTCCGAAGGCGAGGTGGGCACGCGGTGGGGCCTGTGGGACAAGGACGAGCGGCCCAAGTACGGCCGCACCGCACCATGAGCGCGCCATGACCGTGCCTGCAGCCCGGCTGGTGTTGCTGGGCCTGCTGCAGCTGGCGGCTTGTGGCGGTGGCGGTGACGACGCGCCCGGGGCGGGGGCGCCGCCAGTGGCCGCGCCCCCGCCCCCGGCCACTTCCGCACCGCCCGTTGCAGCGCCGCCCGCTTCAGCGCCCCCAGTGGCCAGCGGCCCGGCACCGGCGGGCTACACCCTGGTGTGGGCCGACGAGTTCGACACGCCCGGTCTGCCCGATGCCACGCGGTGGGGCTACGACACCGACCGCAACCGCCTGGGCTGGTGGAACAACGAGCGCCAGTACTACTCGGCGGTGCGGACGCAGAACAGCGTGGTCGAAGGCGGGCGTCTGCGCATCACCGCGCGCCGCGAGTCGCTGTCGTCCTTGCCCGACTGGGGCGGCCAGGCCTACAGCTCGGCGCGGCTCATCACACGCGGCAAGGCCGCCTGGACCTACGGCTTCTTCGAGATCCGCGCCAAGATGCCCTGTGGCACCGGCACCTGGCCGGCGATCTGGATGCTCGGCACGGGGGGCGTGTGGCCCGACGACGGCGAGATCGACATCGTCGAGCACGTGGGCCGCAACCCCGGCGAGATCCTGGGCACTGTGCACAACCGATTCACGGTCAATACCGCCGGCGGCAGCGGCAATGGCGCGCGCACGGCCTTGCCGCTGGCCTGCACCACCTTCAACGATTTCCAGCTGCACTGGACGGCCGACGAGATCGCCATCGGCGTGAACGGCATCGTCTACTTCCGCTACCGCAACCCGCGCACCGGCCGTGCCGCCTGGCCCTTCGATGCGCCGCAGTACCTGCTGCTGAACATCGCCGTGGGCGGCACACTCGGCGGCGCGGTGGACGACAGCATCTTCCCGCGCACGATGGAGGTCGAGCACGTGAGGGTGTGGCAGGCGGCGCGCTAGCCCGGAAATTTCATCATCATCAGGTCGGCAGCCTCGTGCCGTGGCGCGTTGTCATAGGTATCTGACCGCCTATGCCAACCGAGGACTGCGGATGCCAAAGTGTACGGATGCCAAGATCGATTTCGGGCGCTTTGGCCGGCGGGTCATCGAGGCTGACTTCAGCGGCGGCGACCTCAGCAGCGACGGCGGGCTGCTGTTGTTGCGCCAAGTCGACGAG
>JBIJAP010000279.1:0-5187 GCA_044345715.1 Rubrivivax sp. | reverse complement strand
TGCAGTAGCCGCACTGCAGGCCGTGGCAGCTGCTGAAGGCCTGCTGTAGCGGGTTCAGCGTGCCATCGGGTGCGGCCAAGCCTTCGACGGTGTCGATGCGGGCGCCGTCGGCCTGCACGGCCAGCATCTTGCAGCTCTTCACGGCCTGGCCGTCGAGCAGTACCGTGCACGCGCCGCACTGCGCGGTGTCGCAGCCCACGTGCGTGCCGGTGAGGCCGAAGTCCTGGCGCAGCAGTTGCACGAGCAGCCGTTCGGGGTCGACCTCGGCCGTGCGGGCCTGCCCGTTCACTTGCATGTGGATCGTCGTCATGCGGTGATTCTGCCGTGGCTGGCGCCGCCAGGGCCGGGGCGTTCACGGGGCAGGCCTGCTCTTCGCGACGCGAAGGCTTGGTTTCGTCGCAGCACCCGGGCTCGGGCGGGTGGCGGGCGGTTAGGCTTGCGGCTTCGCCAAGACTCATCGTCTGCCGCGCCGCTGTGTGGCCCGCCGACGCTCCGACCATGCCCCGTTCGACGACCTTCCGTTCGGCCGCCCGCCGACCCACCCGGGCGCTTAAGGCCGCCGTCTGCCTGCCCCTGCTGCTGTCGCTGCTGGCCTGTGGCAAGCCCGATGCCCCTGCCGCCGAAGGTGCCAAGGCCGCCTCGGCCGCCGCAGGCCCCATGGCCGGCAAGAGCGACAAGACCGACAAGTCCGCGGCCAAGCCGCCGCCGGTGCTGCTGCTGGCACCTGAAGACATCCGCCTTGTCGACACGTCGCTGCGCGCCACGGGTCCGGTGATCAGCGGCTCGCTGCAGCCCGAGCGCCGCGCCGACTTGCGCGCCGAGGTCGCGGCCACCGTGCAGCAGGTGCTCAAGGACAACGGCGAGACGGTGCGCGCCGGCGACCTGATCGTGCGCCTGGACGACACCTCCATCCGCGAGAGCCTGTTGTCGGCCGAAGAAAGCGTGCGCGCCACCACCCAGGCCTTCGAGCAGGCCGAGCGCCAGGTGGCGCGCCTGCGCACGCTGCAGGGTCAGGGCATGACCTCGATGCAGGCCCTGGAAGACGCCGAAGTGCGCCGCAACAACGTCAACAGCGACCTGGTCGCGGCCCGCGCCCGCGTGGCCACGGCGCGCCAGCAGCTGCGGCGCACCGAGGTGCGGGCGCCGTTTGCCGGTGTCGTGAGCGCGCGCCAGGTGTCGGCCGGCGACACCACGCAGGTTGGCCGCGAGCTGGTGAAGGTCATCGATCCGGGCAGCCTGCGCTTCGAGGGCCTGGTGTCGGCCGATCGGCTGCAGGAGCTGAAGGTGGGCCAGACGGTGAGCTTCCGGGTGAACGGGTTCTCGGATGCGTTTTTCGCCGGCAAGGTGCGCCGCATCGACAGCGCCGCCAATGCCACCACGCGCCAGGTGCCCGTGCTGGTGTCCTTCAACGACGCCAAGGCCGCGCCGCGTGTGGCCGGGCTCTTCGCCGAAGGCCGCATCGAAACCGGCGGCGCCCAGCAGATCATGCTGCCCGAGGGCACCGTGCTGCGCACCGGCGACTCCGCGCATGTCTGGAAGGTGGGCGACGGCCAGATCCAGAAAGCCGCCGTGAAGCTGGGCGAGCGCGATGCGCGCAGCGGCGAGTTCCCGGTGATCTCGGGCCTCGCCGCCGGCGACCGCGTGCTGCGCAGCCCCGCCAGCCAGCTGGTCGACGGTCAGAAGTTCGAGCTCGCCAAGCCGGCGGCCGCCGCGGCCGCGGGCTCCGCGCCCAACTGATCACGCCGCCCAGCGCCTCCGAAAGAACGCCATGTTCCTGTCCGACTTCAGCGTCAAGCGCCCCACGGCGATGGTGGTGCTCATCATCGCGCTCATGGGGCTGGGTCTGCTGGCCCTGTCGAAGCTGCGCGTCAACAACCTGCCCGACGTCGAGCCGCCGGTGCTGGTGGTCAATGTCACCTACCCGGGCGCCAGCCCCGAGACGGTGGAGCGCGAGGTCGTCAACCGCATCGAGAAGTCGATGCAGAGCATCTCCGGCGTCGACCGGCTGTCGAGCACGGCGCGCGAAGGCAGCGCGCAGTTCGTGCTGATCTTCGACTTCGAGAAGAACCTGATCGAGGCCGCCGACGAGGTGCGCAACGCCATCGCCGCCGTGCGCTACAAGCTGCCGACCGAGATGCGCGAGCCCATCCTGCAGCGCGTGGACCCCACCGCGCAGCCGGTGATGCAGCTGGCGCTGTCGTCGAGCGTGCTTGACCACGCCGAGATCTCGCGCATGGCCGAAGACCAGCTGGCCGACCGCTTCCGCGCGCTGCCCGGCGTGGCCGTGGTCAACGTCAACGGCGCGCTGCGCCGCGAGCTCAGCGTGCTGCTGCATGCTGAGAAGCTGCGCCAGTACTCGGTGTCGGTCACCGAGGTCGTGACCGCGCTGCGCGTGCAGAACGCCACCGCGCCCGTGGGCAAGGTGCGCGGCACGCTCGAAGACCAGAGCATCCGCCTGGTCGGCCGCATCGAAAGCCCGGCCGAGTTCGGCCGCATCGTCATCAAGCGCCGCGGCGACGAACTCGTGCGCCTGGCCGATGTGGCCACGGTGCAGGACGGCTACGCCGAGATCACCACGCGCTCGCTGCGCAACGGCAACCCCAACGTGGGCCTGTCGGTGTCACGCACGCGCGAGGCCAGCACCGTGGCGATGGCCAACGCCGTGCGCGCCGAGGTCGAGAAGATCGCCAAGGAGCTGCCCCAGGGCACCGCGCTCGAAGTGGTGCAGGACGCTGGCAAGAACGCCGAGAACAGCCTCTACAACGTGATCCATGCGCTGGTGTTCGGCGCCGGCCTGACGATCTTCGTCGTCTACGTGTTCCTGAACTCCTGGCGCAGCACGCTGATCACTGCACTGAGCCTGCCCACCAGCGTGCTGGCCTCGTTCATTGCGGTGTGGCTGTGCGGTTTCTCGCTCAACTTCATGAGCCTGCTCGGCCTGAGCCTGGCCATCGGCGTGCTGATCGACGACGCCATCGTGGTGCGAGAGAACATCGTGCGCCACATGGAGATGGGCGCTGATCGCATCACGGCCGCGCTGGTGGGCACCAAGGAGATCGGGCTGGCGGTGGCCGCCACCACCTTCTCGATCGTGGCGGTGTTCATTCCGGTGGCCTTCATGCCCGGTGTCTCGGGTCAGTGGTTCGCGCCGTTTGCACTCACGGTCGTGGCCTCGGTGATGGTGAGCCTGTTCATCAGCTTCACGCTCGATCCGATGCTGTCGGCCTACTGGGGTGACCCTCCCGGCCACCACCTGGAGCCCAAGAAGGGCATCAGCCTGTGGCTGAAGCACTTCAACGAGTGGTTCGACCACCAGGCCGACCGCTATGGCCACGTCATCGCCTGGGCGCTGCACCACCGCCGCTGGATGGCCGCATTCGCGCTGGCCAGCATGGTCGCCGCCGTCGGCCTGCAGGTGAAGTACGGTGGCAGCAGCTTCCTGCCCAGTTCGGACGCCGGCACGCTGGCCATCGACGTCCGCACGCCCTCGAGCACCAGCCTCGAGTACGCGCGGCTCAAGGTCGAGGCGGCGGCCACGCTGGCGCGCACGATTCCCGAGACCGTGGCCACGAACAGCTCGGTGCGCGTGGGCGGTGGCCGCATCTATGTCGACATCGGCAAGAGCACCGAGCGCGACCGCGGCGCACCCGAGATCGCGCAGGCACTGCGCGAGAAGATGACCCGCCTGGTGGGCGCCGAGTACGTGGTGCTCGACGACCTGAACATGGGTGCGCAGAAGCCGGTGCAGATCCGCTTCACGGGCGAAGACTCGCGCAAGCTGCTGGAGCTGACGAACGAGTTCATGGCCAAGCTGCGCCTGGTGCCCGGCGCGGTGGACGTGGGTCTGTCGGAGCAGGACCCGCAGAACGAGCTGAAGATCGAGCTCGACCGGGCGCTGGCCAACAACCTGGGCATCAGCGTCAACGACGCGGCGCAGGCGCTGCGCGTGGCCTTTGCGGGCGTGGAGGTCGGCGACTGGGTCGATCCCACCGGCGAGGCGCGCGATGTCTCGGTGCGCCTCGCGCCCGAAGACCGGGTCGATGCCGCCAACATCGAGCGGCTGCCCATCACCGTGAGCGGCAGCAACATGATGGTGCCGCTGGAGCAGATCGCCACCGTCACCATGGGCAACGCGCCGAGCCAGATCCAGCACGAGGACACCCAGCGCACCATCACCGTGGCCGCCAACGCCCAGGGCCGCAGCCCGGGCGAGGTGACGGCCGACGCGCGCCGCATCGCCAGCGAGATGCAGTTCCCGCCCGGCTACGGCCTGCAGCTGGCGGGCGCCTCGCGCGACCAGCAAGAGGTGTTCACCGCCATGGGCACGGCGTTGATCATGGGCGTGGCGCTGATGTACCTGATCCTGGTGGTGCAGTTCAGCAGCTTCACGGCGCCGCTGGCGGTGATGCTGTCGCTGCCCTTGTCGCTGATCGGCGTGGTGGTGGCGCTGCTGATGGTGAACAGCGGCCTCAACCTGATGAGCTTCATCGGCGTGATCATGCTGATGGGCCTGGTGGCCAAGAACGCCATCCTGCTGCTAGACGCCGCCCGCGTGCTCGAGGCCGAGGGCATGCCGCGCGAAGAGGCGCTGATGGCCGCCGGCCGCAAGCGGCTGCGGCCCATCCTGATGACCACTTTCGCGCTCGTGGCCGGCATGGTGCCGGTGGCCGTGGGCATCGGCGAGGGCGGCGAGTTCTACCGACCCATGGCGGTGGCCATCATCGGCGGCGTCATCACCAGCACCTTCCTGACGCTGCTGGTGATCCCGAGCTTCTACGACTCCATCGAGATCTCGCGCGACCGCATGATCGCCAAGTTCAAGCGCCGCGCGGAGCGTTACCACGCCTCACTGGCCTTCGTGCAGTCCTTCGTCGAGGCACTGCTGACGCTCGTGTTCGTGCGCTTCGTCTGGCGCATGCTCGTCTGGGTGGTGCGCAAGCTGCTCGGGCGCGGCAAGCCGCCGGTGGCGCCGGGGTACACCGGTACCGCGGATTGATTGCCACGCCCACGCTGCTGGCGGCGGTGGAGGCCGTGGCCGAGCAGGCCGCGGTGCTGGTGCTGGAGGTGTACGCCACCGACTTCGCGGTGCTGGGCAAGGCCGACGCCTCGCCGGTGACGCTGGCCGACGAGCGGGCCGAGGCCTGCATCGTGGCCGTGCTGAAGCGGCTCACGCCCGGGGTGCCGGTA
>JBIJAP010000382.1:0-3761 GCA_044345715.1 Rubrivivax sp. | reverse complement strand
CCGTCTCGCGCGGCGAGGTGCCGGCCATGGGCCGCTGCTTCTGGCTCGTCGACCCGCTGGACGGCACGCGCGAGTTCGTCTCGCGCAACGGCGAGTTCACCGTCAACATCGCGCTCATCGAAGATGGCCGCCCGGTGCTGGGTGTCGTGCAGGTGCCGGTGCAGGGCCGGCGCTACGCCGGCCTGGTGGGGCAGGGCGCCTGGCTGGCCGACGCCGCCGGCCGGCGCGCCGTCCGCAGCCGGCCCTGGCCGCAGCAGGGCGAGCTGGTGGTGGCGAGCAGCCGCTCGCATGGAGACGACGCCGCGATGGCCGCCTGGCTGGCCACCGCAGGCCTGGACGGGCGGCCATTGCGGCACATGGCGGCGGGCTCGTCGCTGAAGTTCGGGCTCGTGGCCAGCGGCGACGCCGATCTCTACCCGCGCCTGGGCCGCACGATGGAATGGGACACCGCCGCCGGCCACGCCGTGCTGCGTGCCGCGGGCGGCGAGGTGTTCACGCTGGCCGGCGCGCCGCTGGGCTACGGCAAGCCCGGCTTCGAGAACCCGCACTTCGTGGCCCGAGGTGTTGCGGTGTAGCCCGGGGTAAGCCCGGCGAATCCCGCTTCGGGCCGGCTGCTACGATGCCCCGCATGCCCACCGACCGCGCACCGCCGTCCCCCGACCCTGACGGTGCCAGCCCTGCGGGCGATGCCGTGCGGGTACTCAAGAAGTACCCGAACCGCCGCCTCTACGACACGCGCACCAGCAGCTACATCACGCTGGCCGACGTGAAGAAGATGGTGCTCGGCCACGAGGCCTTCGAGGTGCGCGACGCCAAGACCGGCGAAGACCTCACGCGCAGCATCCTGCTGCAGATCATTCTCGAAGAAGAAAGCGGCGGCGTGCCGATGTTCAGCGCCGCCACGCTGGAGCAGATCATCCGCTTCTACGGCCATGCCATGCAGGGCGTGATGGGGCAGATGCTCGAGCAGAACATGGCCAGCTTCGCCAGCCTGCAGAAGCAGTTCCTCGCCCAGGCGCCCGGCCTGGGCAAGGGCTTCGCGGACCCGAAGTCCTTCACCCCGGAGCTGTGGACGCAGTGGCTCTCGGGCCAGCCCGGCGTGATGCAGTCGATGATGGACAGCTATGCCGAGCAGGGCCGGCAGATGTTCGAGCAGCTGCAGCGCTCCGGCGCCATGTTCCCGGGCATGAGCGGCTTCCCGCCGGGCCGCAAGAAGTAGCGCGCGGCGGCAAGCTGCCGGCGCAGCCGTCACCACCACCGCGGGCGATGAATCAAAATCGCCCGATGACCGACACCGTTCACGCCACCTCCAGGCCCACCCCCGGGCGCACGCCCACCGTGGGCTTCGTCTCGCTGGGCTGCCCGAAAGCGCTCACCGACTCCGAGCTCATCCTCACGCAGCTCAGCGCCGAGGGCTACGTCACCAGCAAGCAGTACGAGGGCGCCGATCTGGTGATCGTCAACACCTGCGGCTTCATCGATGCGGCGGTGAAGGAAAGCCTCGACACCATCGGCGAGGCCCTGGCCGCCAACGGCCGCGTCATCGTGACCGGCTGCCTCGGCGCCCGCGAGGCCGAAGGCGGTGGCAACCTGGTGCAGCAGATGCATCCCAAGGTGCTGGCCGTCACGGGGCCGCACGCCACGCAGGAGGTGATGGACGCCGTGCACCGCGCGGTGCCCAAGCCGCACGACCCGTTTGTCGACCTCGTGCCCGAGGTGCGGGCGCAGTTCCGCGGGGATCCGGCCACAGGTGCCGGCATCAAGCTCACGCCGCGCCACTACGCGTATCTCAAGATCAGCGAGGGCTGCAACCACCGCTGCACTTTCTGCATCATCCCCAGCATGCGTGGCGATCTGGTGTCGCGCCCGGTGGGCGACGTGCTGAATGAGGCGAGGGCGCTGTTCGAGAGCGGCGTCAAGGAGCTGCTGGTCATCAGCCAGGACACCAGCGCCTACGGCGTGGACCTGCAGTACCGCACCGGCTTCTTCGACGGCCGGCCCGTGAAGACGCGCATGACCGAGCTGTGCGAGCAGCTGGCCAAGCTGGCCGAGCCCTTTGGCGCCTGGATCCGGCTGCACTATGTGTACCCCTACCCGCACGTCGACGAGTTGCTGCCGCTGATGGCCGACGGCCGCATCCTGCCCTACCTCGACGTGCCGATGCAGCACGCCCACCCCGACGTGCTCAAGCGCATGAAGCGCCCGGCCAGCGGCGAGAAGAACCTCGAGCGCCTGGCGAAGTGGCGTGCGGCGTGCCCGCAGATCGTCGTGCGCTCGACCTTCATCGCCGGGTTCCCCGGCGAAACCGAGGCCGAGTTCGAGTACTTACTTGATTTCCTGCGCGAGGCGCAGATCGACCGCGCCGGCTGCTTCGCCTATTCGCCCGTGAACGGCGCCGCCGCCAACGCGCTGCCGGGCCTGCCGCCGCTGGACGTGCGCGAGGAGCGCCGCGCCCGCTTCATGGCGGTGGCTGAGAGCGTGTCGGCGCAGAAGCTGCAGCAGCGCATTGGCGCGACGATGCAGGTGCTGGTTGATCACGCACCGGCGCTGGGCCGCCGCGGCGGTGTGGGCCGCAGCTACGCCGACGCGCCCGAGATCGACGGCACCGTGCGCCTGCTGCCGCCCGAGAAGGCCAGCCGCACGCTGAAGGTGGGCGAGTTCACCAAGGCGCGCATCGTCGGCACCGAGGGGCACGATCTGGTCGGGGTGCCGGCATGAGCTCAGCGTCTGCGGGCCCGCGCAACCTCGCCACCGCGCTGATCCACGACGCCTACGAGCCGCCGGCAGGGTTTGCCTCGCCGCAGCCGGGCATCTACAAAGCCAGCACGGTGATCTTTCCCGACGTGGCCACGCTGCGTTCGCGCGACTGGCGGCGACGCGACGGCTACACCTACGGTCTGCACGGCACGCCCACGAGCTTTCGGCTCGAGGAGCGCATCGCGCAGCTCGAAGGCGGCCTGCACACGCTGCTCTTGCCCAGCGGGCTGGCTGCGGTGGCGCTGGTGGGACTGGCCCTGCTGGCCCCCGGCGATGAAGTGCTGCTGCCCCACAACGTGTACGCGCCGAGCCGCGAGTTTGCGCGCCACGAGCTCGCGCGCTGGGGCATCACGCACCGCTTCTACGACCCGCTCGATGCCGCCGGCTTTGCCGCCATGCTCACGCCCGCCACCAAGCTGGTGTGGCTGGAGGCACCGGGCTCGGTGACGATGGAGTTCCCTGACCTGAGCGCCCTGGTGGCGGCCGCCCGCGCCCAGGGCGTGGTCACCGCGCTCGACAACACCTGGGGCTCGGGCATCGCGCTTCGCGGCTTCGAGCACGGCCTCGACATCGTTATGCAGGCGCTCACCAAGTACGCCAGCGGCGGCGGTGACGTGCTGATGGGTTCGGTGACCACGCGCGACGCCGCGCTGCACGAGCGGCTCAAGCTCACGCACATGCGGCTGGGCTTCGGCGTGGCCGCCAACGACATCGAGGCCGTGTTGCGCGGCCTGCCGTCGATGGCGCTGCGCTACGCTGCGCAAGACGCCGCCGGCCGCCGGCTGGCGCAGTGGCTGGCCGGGCAGCCGGCCGTAGCGCAGGTGCTGCACCCGGCGCTGCCGGGCTCGCCGGGCCACGCCCACTGGGCGGCGCACTGCAGTGCGGCCGCGGGCTTGTTCTCGGTGCGCTTCAGGCGCGAGATTTCCACGCAGCAGGTGCATGCCTTCTGCAACGTGCTGCAACTCTTCAAGCTGGGCTTCAGCTGGGCCGGCCCGATGAGCCTA
>JBIJAP010000119.1:0-8987 GCA_044345715.1 Rubrivivax sp. | reverse complement strand
CGGGTCGGCGGCGGTGAGCTCGTCGAGGAACAGGATGCCCTCGGGCTGATCGGCCCCGGGCAGGAACTCCGGCGGGAACCACACCGTGCGTTCCAGCCGATCGTCGGCGTAGATGGCGCCGCGGATGTCCACCGGCTCGAGTGTGGTGAGACGCAGATCGGTGAGCGGCACGCCGAACTGCGCCGCCACCTGGCGCACGACGCTGCTCTTGCCCACGCCGCGTGTGCCCCACAGCATGCTGGCGCGCTGGCGCAGCACGGGCGACGCGAACTGCGCCGCGAGCGCGGCCTTGGCTTCGGCCACGCTGACCGGCGGCACGTTCATCGGGTTGCTCTGCATGTCACTCCGTTGGGGTGCCAGATCTTGGCCAGGGCTGCCAGCTGCTGGCCGGCGGACAGCGCGGCACGCGGGGCAGTTCGATGCGCGGCATCTCGCGGCGCACGAAGAAGAGCGCCATCAGCAGCGGCGGCACCAGGTTGGCCAGCGCACCCAGCATCGCCTCGGCCTGGCCGCCAGTGCCGCGCACGGCAAAGGCCACGGCGACGATGGCCACGCCAAAGCCCAGGGGTGCACCGCGCAGCAAGCCGATGCGCCAGCGCCGGCCGACGTAGCGCTGGTGAAACCGCGCCGGCGGCTCGGCCAGCACGTCGGCCAGGTGCGCCAGCGTCTGCGCCAGCCGCCGGTGCGCGTCGGCGCTGCGCTCGGCGCCGATGCCCTGCAGCATGACGCTGGCTTGCCAGCCGGTGCGCAGCGGCACCAGGCGCGTCCAGCCGCGGCCCAGCACCTCGAAAAGGTCGTCGGGCAGGCGCCGGGTGTCATCGTCGCGGCGCGTGAGCCGCATCTCGGCTGGGTAGCCCTTCACGCCCGAGACGGTGTAGCCCAGATGCAGCCCGGCCACGCGCGCCTGCGCCGCCCGCAGCTGCGGCGGCTGGCCGGGCCGGCAGCGCAGCGACAGCGCGGCGCCCTCGGGCGTGAACAGGGCAGCCGGCTCGATGGGCATGACGGCGGCCAGCAGCGCCGCGGGCTCGCCGTCGTCGGCCAGCACCTCGGCCGGCAGCGCATCGACCGCGGCCGTGGCCGCGACGAGCCGGCGCGTGAGCTGCCAGCCGCGTTCGCCATCGCGCAGCTCGCGCGTTTCGGTCAGCGCCGGGTGGTGGGCGCCTGCCGCATGCGGCACGGGCTTGAACACGAGCCGGCGTGCCGCGCGATCGCTGGCGGCCAGGTCCAGCGCCCAGCCCGCGGCGGTGAACGGGGCCATCAGCGCAAGGATGGCGTGGTGGCTGAGCGGCGCGGCGTCCATGGCCCGCGCATTCTGGCCGCCTCGCCGCGGCCCTGCCTGCGGCAGGACGGCGCCGCTGCGGCTTCAGAGCTTGAGCTGCAGCCCGAACGAAAAGAAGATCGGCAGCTGCTGCACCGTCTCGCGCTCGGTGTAGGTGGCGTTCCAGCTGTAGCCGGCGACGTTCTTGCGGTTGTAGGCGTTGATCAACTCGAAGTAGGCGCTCAGGTCGCGCGTGAAGCGGCGGTCGGCGCGCAGGTCCAGGCGGTGGTATGCCGGCAGACGCTGGCTGTTGAGGCCGCCGAACAGCGGGCGCACGCGGCCGTCGGGCCAGGTGCCGTTGGTGCCGATCACGGGGGTGTAGGGCGATCCGCTGTGTGCGCTCCACTTCAGGCCGTAGCTCCAGCGGTCGTTCCACGGCAGGTGGGCCACGACGGTGGCGATGACGGGCTGGTCGGCGTCGAAGGGGAACTCCTCGCCGGTGGCGTCGACCGTGCGGCGCGAGCGCGACAGCGTCAGGCTGGCAAAGCCCGTCAGCGCGCCCCATCCCTGGCGCGGGCCGCCGCTGACAAGGTCTTTCTTCAGCAGCAGTTCCAGCCCCTCGGCGCGGCCGCGTGCGCCGTTGCGGTAGTTGAGCACCGGGTCGGCGACGGCATAGCCGCGGAAGTTCTTTGCGTAGATCTCACTGCGCCACGACCAGCCACCAGCCCGCCGCTGCGACACGCCCACGACGGCATGGCGTGAGCGAATCGGCGCCAGGCGCGGGTTGCCGATGACCTCGAAGCTCTCCTCGGCCGCCGGCGGCTGGCTGTGCAGGCCGAAGCCGGCCGACAGCGTGGTGTCCCGCGTGGGGCTGTACTCCAGGCCCAGGCGCGGCTCGGCGGCGTCGCGGTCCAGCCAGGCGTCGCGCTGCAGGCGCAGGCCGGCCACGGCCACCCAACGCGGGTTGAGCTGCCAGCGGTCGGCCAGGTGCGCATCGGCGCGGTTCTGGCGCACACGGCGGTCGGTCGCGAGTCGGGGCGCGGTGCTGATGTCGCAGTTGGGGTCGAACTCGGTGCAGCGCGCGAAGTTGAAGTCCAGCGCCACGTCGAGCAGCCGGCTTTCCACCGTGCCGCCAAAGGTGAGCTCATGGCCTCGCCAGCCGGTGTACTGCCACTGCTGGCGCAGGTAGGTCGTGTCGGTGCGCACGCGCGCGGTGCCGGCGCCACCGAGTCTGAAGCTGTCGTTCTGCCGCATCTGGCCGAGCGCGGTGCGCACGCCGAGCGTGTCGCTCAGGTCGTTTTCGAACACCACGGCGCCGGTGGCGAACGACTGCCGCTCGTTGCTGCTGCCGACGACGAGCGGGTCGCGCGCGGCCGCCTTGCCGCCGGCCTTGACGGTGAAGTCGATGCGGTCGCTGGCGGTGCTGAAGTCCAGCCGCACGCGGTAGCGCGCGTTGGGGCTCCACAGCAGCCGCGCCTGCGAGTCGGTGTAGACGGGCAGCTGGAAGCTGACGCCCTCTTCCTGGTCTTCGGCGCTGTCGACGACGAGGTCGAACCAGCTGCGCCGCGCCGCGACGAAGAAGCTCAGCTCGCTGCCTTCACCGCCCTTGCTTCCGATAGGCCCTTCAGCCAGCACGTTGGCGCCGGTTAGGCTGAAGTCGAGCACGCCGCCGATGCGGTGGGTGCGCGGGTTGCGCAGTTGCACGTCGAACACGGCGCCCACCGCCTGGCCGTACTCCGGGCCCCAGGCCGCACTCGCCATGCTGAAGCGCTGGATCAGGGCGGGGTTGAACACGCTGGCGAAGCCGCCGACGTGGAACAGGTAGCCCACGGGCAGGAAGTCGACGAAGTAGACGTTGTCGAAGGGCCGCGAGCCGCGCACCGCGGGTTCGCTGCTGCTGTCGTCGACGGTGGCCACGCCGGGCAGGGCCTGGATGGCGCGCATCGGGTCGCCGCCGGCGCCAGGCACGCGGGCCAGCTCGGTGCCCGACAGGCTGCTGCGGCCGGGCTGGTCGCGGAAACGGGCGCCGGTGACCTCGACGGTGGTGGCGCTGGCGGCGGCTGGGGCCGGCTGTTCGGTCTGGGCCAGGGAAAGGGGCGTGGCGGCGGCCGAGCACAGCAGGGACAGGCTGGGAAGGAGGGCGCGGTTCGGTTGCATGCGGCGGATGTTCGCCGCGGCCACCTTGTTCACGCCTTAAGCGCGGGGCCCCGGCAGTGGCAGCGTGACGACGAAGCCGGCGCCCGGGCCCGGCCGCTGCAGGGCCACCTCGCCGCCCAGCGAGCGCGAGGCGCCCCGAACGATGGCCAGGCCCAGGCCGGTGCCCCGGCCGTCGGAGGCATTGCCGCGCCAGAAGCGCTCGAACACCTGTTCGGCGTCGGCAGCGGCGATGCCCGGGCCGCTGTCCGCCACCTCCAGCGTCAGCTCGTATTCACGCGCGGCCACACGCACGCGAACCGCACCGCCGGCGCCGCCGTGGCGCAGCGCGTTGTCGAGCAGGTTGTCGATGATGGCGCGCAGCGTGCGTGCGTCCGAGCGCATCGGCAGCTGGTCCGGGCCCTCCAGCGAAAGCTCGGTGCCCTGGGTGTCGGCGCGCGCGGCGTGCAGCGACATCGCGTCGCGCACGAGGTCCATCAGGTCCAGAGGCTGGGGCGGCGAGCGCACGGCACCGTCGGCTTGCGCCAGCTGCAGCAGCTGCTGCGACAGGTGCGAGGCGCGCTCCACCGCCGACTGCAGCCGCCCCGCCGCCTCGGTGCGCGCCGCGCCTTCGCTGGTGGCCAGCAGGTGGGCCTGGGCGGCGATCACCGCCAGCGGCGTGCGCAGCTCGTGGGCCGCGTCGTGCACGAAGGCTTTCTCGCGCGCCACGCCCTGTGCGGTGCGCTCGAACAGGCGGTTCAGCGAGTCTTCGAGCGGGGCCAGCTCGCGCCAGCGGCGCGCGCCGGCGGGCAGCGGCGTGTTGTCCAGCGGCTGGCGCGCCGCCACCGCGGCCGACAGTCGGCGCAGCGGCCGCAGCGACAGCCGCGCCGCGCCCCACAGCGGCAGCAGCACGAACGGTATCGCCATCGCGATGTTCAGCGCCAGGTCGGCGGCGATGCTTGCCGCCAGCCAGCGGCGGCGCACGGCGTCGTCGTCGATGAACAGCACGCGCCACTGGCGGCCGCTGGCGGCGTAGACGCGCCAGCGCGAGCCCGACGGCGAGTGCACGCCGTCGGCCACGCCCAGCACGACCGCGTCGGGCTCGACCCCGGTGTGCAGCACGAGGCTGCCGTCGGCGCGCGTGATCGCCAGGTGCAGAGGCGGCTCGCCGGAGAGGTCGCGCTGCTGCAGCTCGCGCAGCAGGGCCAGTGCGGTGCTGCCGGCGCGGGCTTCGTCGCCAATGGCGTCGAGCGCGCCCGCCACGCTGCGCGCCGACAGCAGCAGGCTGCGGTCGAGCTCGCCGCTGTCGCGTGCCAGCAGGCCCCAGGCGGCCCAGGCGAAGAGCACGACAAAGACGATGGCGAACGAGCCCACCAGCACGGCCGTGATGCGCCCGAGCAGCGTGGGCAGGCGCTGTGCCGTCGTCATGCCGGGGCCTCGTCGTCGGCCAGCGCGTAGCCCACGCCGCGCACGGTGCGGATGCGCGAGCCGCCGATCTTGCGGCGCAGGTGGTGCACGTGCACCTCGAGCGCCGCGAAGTCGACCGCGTCGCCCAGCGGCTGCAACGCCTGTGCGAGACGGTGCTTGGGCACCACGTCGCCCGCTGCGCGCGCCAGCGTGAGCAGGATGTCGAACTCGCGCGGCGTCAGCGCCAGCGGCTCGTCGGCCAGCCGGCACTCGCGCCGCTGCGGCACGATGGCCAGCGCGCCGAAGCGCCACTCGGCCGCGGCCTGGCGCGCGCTGCGCCGCGCCACCGCGTGCAGCCGCGACACCAGCTCCTGCACCGCGAAGGGCTTGACGAGGAAGTCGTCGGCGCCTTCGTCCAGGCCCTGCAGCCGGTCACCCAGCGCGGTGCTGGCGGTGATGATGACCAGCGGCAGCTGCAGCGCGGCCGCGCGCCAGCGGCGCAGCAGGTCCAGGCCGTGGCCATCGGGCAGCGAGAGATCCAGCACGACGGCGTCCTGCCCGCCACGCTGCACAAAACGTTCGGCGTCGGCGGCGCGCCGCACCCACTCGACCTCGAAGCCGGCGCCGCGCAGCGACTCGGTGAGCGAGCGGCCGAGGTCGAGGTCGTCTTCCACCAGGAGCAGCTGCATGGGCGCGGAGCCTAGCGCGGCGTGCGGCGCGCTGTCTTGGCGGCGGCTTAAGGGCGGCCCGGGATAATCTGCGCCATGGTGGCGAAGCAGCGCGTGGTGGTGGGCCTGAGCGGCGGCGTGGACAGCGCCGTCAGCGCCTGGCTGCTCAAGCAGCAGGGCTTCGATGTCGTCGGCATCTTCATGAAGAACTGGGAAGACGACGACGACACGGCCTACTGCAGCAGCAACGTCGATTTCGTCGACGCGGCGGCGGTGGCCGACGTCATCGGCATCGAGATCGAGCACGTCAACTTCGCCGCCGAGTACAAGGATCGCGTCTTCGCCGAGTTCCTGCGCGAGCACCAGGCCGGCCGCACGCCGAATCCGGACGTGCTGTGCAACGCCGAGATCAAGTTCAAGGCCTTCCTCGACCACGCGCTGCGGCTGGGTGCCCAGAAGATCGCCACCGGCCACTACGCGAGAGTGCGCGAGACGGCCGACGGCCGCTTCGAGCTGCTCAAGGGCCTGGACCCGGCCAAGGACCAGAGCTACTTCCTGCACCGCCTGAACCAGGCGCAGCTGGCCAAGACGCTGTTCCCGGTGGGCGAGTTGCACAAGACCGAGGTGCGGCGCATCGCCGCCGAGATCGGCCTGCCCAACGCGAAGAAGAAGGACAGCACCGGCATCTGCTTCATCGGCGAGCGCCCGTTCCGTGAGTTCCTCGACCGCTACCTCAGCCGCGCGCCCGGCCCGATGATCGATGCGCAGGGCCACGAGATCGGCCGCCACGTGGGCCTGAGCTTCTACACGCGCGGCCAGCGCCAGGGCCTGGGCATCGGCGGTGTGGCGGGGCACGACGCCACCGGCGAGCACCAGCCCTGGTACGTGGCGCACAAGGACCTGGCCGCCAACACGCTGCACGTGGTGCAGGGCCACGACCACCCCTGGCTGCTGAGCCCCTGGCTGGAGGCCGACGACTGCAGCTGGGTGGCCGGCACGCCGCCCGCGCCGGGCTCCGGCCTCGGTGCCAAGACGCGCTACCGCCAGGCCGATGCCGCCTGCACCTGGGCGCCCACGGCGGCGGGCTTCCGCCTTGCCTTCGAGGCGCCGCAGTGGGCCGTCACGGCCGGCCAGAGCGCCGTGCTGTACGACGGCGAGGTCTGCCTGGGGGGCGGCGTCATCGCGGCCTGCGAGGTTCCCCCGGTGGTATCGGCGCGGGTGCTGCGTACGATGGCGCGATCCCGTCGCCACGCCACACCCGCCCGATGAACAAGCCTGCCGAACCGCTGAGCCCCGCCACCCTTACCGCCACCACCAGCGCCAGCGCCCTGGCCGCCCTCATCGACGCCCAGGCGCCCGCGCTGGAGGCCGCCGTCATCGCCTGGCGGCGCGATCTGCACCAACACCCCGAGCTCGGCAACCGCGAGTTCCGCACCGCCGGCATCGTGGCCGAGCACCTGCGCGCGCTCGGCTTCGACGAGGTGCGCACGGGCGTGGCCCACACCGGCGTCGTGGGCCTGCTCAAGGGCGGCAAGCCGGGCCCGGTGGTGGCGCTGCGCGCCGACATGGACGGGCTGCCCGTCACCGAGTTCAACGAGCTGCCCTTCCGCAGCCAGGTGCGCACGCAGTGGAACGGCGCCGAGGTCGGCGTGATGCACGCCTGCGGCCACGACTGCCACGTCGCCATCCTGATGGGTGTGGCCAGCCTGCTGGCCGGCCTGCGCGAGCACATCGCCGGCAGCGTGAAGTTCATCTTCCAGCCCGCCGAGGAGATGCCCCCGCCCGGCGAGGAAGGCGGCGCCAAGATGATGGTGGCCGAAGGCGCGCTCGAGAACCCGCGCCCCGGTGCCATCTTCGGCCTGCACGTCACGAGCCGGCAGCAGGTGGGCCGCATCGGCTGGCGCAGCGGGCCCACGATGGCCAGCTCCGACTACTTCCGCATCGAGGTGAAGGGCCGCCAGACCCACGGCGCCGCGCCGTGGCTGGGCGTGGACCCCATCGTCACCTCAGCGCAGATCGTGCTCGGGCTGCAGACCATCGTCAGCCGCACGCAGGAGATCACGCGCGAGCCGGCGGTCGTGACGGTGGGCATCATCCAGGGCGGTGTGCGCGAGAACATCATCCCCGACTCGGTCGAGATGCGCGGCACCATCCGCACCTTCGACGAAGGAATGCGCGACGACATCCACGAGCGCGTGACGACGCTCGCCGAGGCCATCGCACGCGGAAACAAGGCCGGCTGCCAGGTGTGCGTGCAGAAAAACTATCCGGTCACCGTCAACGACCCCGCACTCACCGCCGCCATGCTGCCGACGCTGCAGCGCGTGGGTGGCGCGCAGCTGGAGCACATCGACAAGGTCACCGGCTCGGAGGACTTCTCGTTCTTCCAGCGCGAGGTGCCGGGGCTGTTCGTCTTCCTGGGCGTCACGGCGCCCGAGATCGATGCGCGCACGGCGCCGCCGAACCATTCGCCGCTGTTCCGCGTGGACGAGGCCGGCCTGCTGGTGGGCGTGAAGCTGCTTGCGCACCTGGCCTGCGACTGGCTCGAGGCGCAGCCGCAGGCCTGAACAGGGTTTATTTACGCAGCGCCGCCAGCGCGGCCTGTGTCTCGTTCCAGAGTTCTTGGCCGACGTTGGCCGCGATGCCGGCGTTCACGGCCGAGAGCTTGCTGCGCATGCGCGCCGACTCGCTGGCCGGCAGCTCGTTGATCTGCATGCCCTTGGCCTTGAGCTCGGCCAGGGCCCTGCCGGCTTCTTCGCGCGTGTCCTTGCGCTCGAAGTCGCGGCTGGCGAGCGCGGCGTCCATCAGCACCTTCTGCTCGTCTTTCGACAGCTGGTCCCACCACTTCTTGCTCACCGTCACGATCCACGGGCTGTAGACGTGGTTGGTGATGCTGAGGTACTTCTGCACCTCGAAGAACTTGCTCGACAGGATGGTGTTGTACGGGTTCTCCTGGCCGTCGACGGTTTTCGTCTCGAGCGCGCCGAAGAGCTCGGAGAAGGGCATCGGCACGGCGTTGGCGCCCAGCGTCTTGAAGCTGTCGAGGTAGACGTTGTTCTGCATCACGCGCAGCTTGATGCCGTCGAAGTCTTCGAGCTTCTGCACCGGGCGCTTGCTGTTGGTGAGGTTGCGGAAGCCGTTCTCCCAGTACGCCAGGCCCACCAGGCCGCCGGCCTGCAGGCGGTCCATCACCTTCTGGCCGACGGGGCCGTCGAGCACGACGTCGGCCTCGCGGGCGTTGTTGAAGAGGAAGGGCGTGTCCCACAGCGCCATTTCCTTGGTGATGCCCACGAGGGTGGCCGTGGAGCCGACCATCATTTCCTGCGCGCCGCCGATCAGCGCCTGCTGCATCTGCGTGTCGGGGCCCAGTGCGGCGGCGCCGATGGCGCGCACCCGCATCTTGCCGCCCGAGGCCTTTTCCACGTGGTCGGCGAAGAACTTCACCGCGCGGCCCTGGTTGCTGTTCTCCACGAGGCCGTAGCCGAAGCGGATGAGGCGCGGCTTGATGTCCTGGGCCAGCG
>JBIJAP010000118.1:0-9012 GCA_044345715.1 Rubrivivax sp. | reverse complement strand
CCGTGATGCGATGACCTGATTTGCGAGCGCTGACCTGCAGTTGCGGCGTGTTGGCACACTCACCCGATGGGTGAAGCAAGACACAAGGCGCTGGCGGCGCGCCGAGGTGGGGGCGACGAGCCTTCGCCGCCGCTGGTCGTGGACACGCTGGGCGGGCGCATGCACGTGCGCTGGGACGTGGGTGCGGCGGCCACGCCGCACGGCCAGTTGGTGTTTTTCGCGGAGTTCCTGGCCACTACGGGCGTGTTCGATCGCTGGGTGTCCGAGTGCTCGTTGGAGTACCGCAGCGGCAACGCGCCGGACAAGCGCGATGTGCTCGGTACGCTCATGCTGGGCTTCTGGCTGGCCACCGGCGCTGCGCGCACATCACCGCGCTGCACGGCGATGCGGTGGCGGCGCAGGCCCTGGGCATGGCCCGTGTCGTCAGCGAGGATGCGCTGCGCCGGGCGCTGGAGCGCATCGACGAGGCGGCCAGTGCGGCCTGGCTGAGTCCGAGCCTGATGCACTCGGTGCACGAGGCGCTGGAGCGGCCGTGGGTGCTGGACATCGACGCCAGCATCAAGCCGCTGTACGGACGGCAGGAAAGCGCGGAGATTGGCTACAACCCGAGCAAGCCCATGCGGCCGAGCCACGTGCTGCACACCCTCCTGGTGAGCAACCTGCGCCTGGTGCTGGAGGTGCAGGTGAGCTCGGGCAAGCAGCACACCAGCGGCCACGCCAAGACGGCGTTGGGTCGACTGCTGGACGAACTCGGGGACAAGCGTCCGGAGCTGGTACGCGGCGACTCAGGCTACGGCAACGAGGGCGTGCTGCTGACGCTGGAAGAGCGCAAGCAGCGTTACCTGCTGCGGCTGCGCCAGACGAAGAACGTGCAGCGCCTGGTGGCACAGCAGTTCACTCGGGACGACTGGAGTCGGCCCGACAACCAGGGCTGTCAGATGGTGGAGGCCCAGCTGCAGCTGCACGGCTGGAGCAAGAAGCGCCGCGTCGTTGTCGTGCGCCAGCGCATCCGCGGAGGCATCGCCCGCGAGCGGCGCGTCGACGGCAAGCAACTGCGGCTGGACCTGGCGGGGCCTAGCGTGCATGAAGGCGACAGGCTGTGGGAGTACGCGGTGCTGGTCACCGACGTGGCCTATCCGCTGGAGTCGATCGGTCAGCTCTACCGTGACCGCGCCGATGCCGAGAACGCCTTCGACGAGCTGAAGAACCAATGGGGCCGAGCCCGGACTCAAGCAGTCCTGAGGACAGCTTGTGCCTGGCGAGGGGCTGGGCCTGTGGCCCGGCGCGGCCTGCAAGGCTGAGCGGCTTTACGACGCAGGACATCAACCGCTGCCAGACCGTCGCGCGCGCTTGCGCGCTGGTCTACAACTGGTGGAGTTGGTACTGCCGGGCGGCCCATCCGACGGGACGGCTGGAAGCCATCACCAGCCGCCCGCTGCTGCTGGCCGCGGTGGGCAAGGCCGCTAGCCACGCCAACCAGACGACGCTGTACCTGACGCCGCTGCGCGGCCGTGCCGACATCCTGAAGCGGCTGATCGCCAACATCGGCGCGGCCTTGCGGCACGTCAGGGCAGCTGCGGAGCAGTTCAACGATCTGGACCGATGGGGCTGCCTGCTGCGCTACGTCAGCGACCGCATCGCCCCCATCATCGGGCCGCCAAAGCCGCCGCCGAGGCTAGCGGGGATGGGATAACTGCCGGATTTGGGCTGAAGACACCGCTGGCACTGGCGCGGGCCCGCATCGAGGCGGGACTTGACGACGAAGAGGCCCGGGCGCGGCTGCTGCGGGAGCTGGACACCATGGGGCGCCAGGTGCAGCAACTGCTGCAACTCGCTCAGGTGGCTGATTCGCAAGCCATGCGGCGAACCGCCGTGCAGCCCCTGGAGTTGACACGGCAGGTTCTCGACAACCTGGCCTTCAAGGCCCACCGCGCGGACGTCACCCTGCATCTGGAGGAACCGGAAGTCCAGATCCAGATCGAGGCCGATGAGGGGGCCCTGTTCGCGCTGCTAAGGAACCTGGTCGAGAACGCCATCGACTTCTCGCCACCGGGATGCGTCGTCAAGGTCCGCTTGAGCGCGGCGGGCTTGAGTGTGGACGACCAAGGGCCCGGCGTGCCTCTCGAGCACCGGGCCCGGGTGTTCGAACGCTTCTGGCGTGCGCCCGGACAGACGCGACCAGGCTCTGGCCTCGGTCTGGCACTGGTGCACGAGATTGCCGTCGCGCACGGCTGGACGCTGAACTGTGGCGACACCGTCAGCGGCGGTGCCTCGTTCTCCGTGCTCTGGCAGACCTGATCGCGTGGCCCCCTCGCGCGACCACTTGTTCTGGTCCCGTGCGCTCCTGCGGGCCATCGCACCGTTGCTGGCTGGCGCAGCGATACCCGCGCACTGGCTTGGCGATTGGACGGCAGTGATCCCAGGCCTGCCCACTCTGCGGCGGCCGATCTGATCATGCCGTGACACGCCTCTTGTGCGCCGATGGCTGCGCAGCCCGGGCCGAGCCCCAGGCGAGTGCCGCCGCCAGCCCCAGCACGGCGGCCACCGCGGCCACCGCCGTGGCCGGCGGCCCGGGCCAGGCGACGAGGCCTGCGCCCAACACCAGCACCGCCAGCGCGCCGACGCCACCCGCGCCACCTGCCCCGTGCGCACGGGCCACAGCGCCCTGCCCTGGCACGACGGCATCGCGCCACACGCAGCCCCAGGCCGCCGCCTGCAGCGCCATGCCCAGCATCAGGCCGCTGCCACCCGGCAGCACCAGCGCGCACACGCCGCCGGCCACCAGCAAGCCGGCCACGCCGGCCGCCGGCACGGCGCGCGGCCACCAGGCGGGCAGCAACATGGCCAGCAGGTGCAGTGCCACGGCCGTGCGCGGCCCGAGGGCCCACAAGCCGGCCTCGCTGCGGCAGGCCTCCAGCATCCACGGCAGCAGGGCCATCATCGGCAGCATGGCCAGCGCCGCCACGGCGCGCAGGCGGCCTTGGGGCGTCGACCAGGCGGCCCAGGGCGGCGAGCCGAGCGCGCAGTCGAAGAGGCCGCTGCGGCAGCCGGCGCGGGCAGGGGCTGGCGTGCCTGGCGGCAACACGCACGCAAGAGCCGCCGCCAGCACGGCCGGCAGCGCGGTCATCGCGGCCATTGCGCCGCCGGCCAGCGGGTCGTCCACCACCGCTGCCGCGCACAAGGCGGCCAGCAGCGCTGGCCCGCGTGGCGATGCTGCCGAGCCGGGCACGGCCCCGCGCCGGCGCCGCACCACGCTGGAGGCCGCCACCAGCAGCACCCCCCAGCCCAGCGCCGCCGGCGCCCACGCGCTCGTGGCCACGCCCGCAGCCGCCACCGCGCCGGCGGCCAGCAGCCCGCCGCGCAAGGCCCAGGGCCCGGGCGGATGGCGCTGCAGCGCCCGCTGCGCCAGCGCCACCGTGCCCAGCCACAGCGCCAGCGGTGCGTACTGCAGCGCGCCCGCGGGGCCGTGGTGCAGCGCCAGCGCGCCCAGCACCAGCCAGCCGCCGAACAGCAGCGTCCAGGCGGCGGTGCGGGCCGCGAACAGCATCGCCGCAGGCGCGTTCATCGGGGCGCGTAGCCGTGCAGGCGGTCGTTGCCGGGGCCGCTGGCGTGGTGCACGCGGGCGTTGAACGACAGGATCACACGCTCCTTCTCGCCCGAGTACGGCAGCGCCTGATGCGCCAGCCAGGCCGGGAACAGCACCAGCTGCCCTGGCACCGGCGCCACGTCCACGTGCGGCGGCTGCAGGTAGGCGTTGCCGAGGTCGACATGCGCGCCGCCCAGGGCCTGGAACGGCGGGCCGTAGAAGCGTGTGACGCCGTTGGCCGCACCGTACACGGGGTGCTGCTCACGCGCCGCGGGCTCGTCCACCTGCAGCACGTACACCGCCGACCAACTGGCGTTGCCGTGCGTGTGCACGTCGTGGAAGGCGCCGTCGCGGCTGGTCTGGAACCACATGCCGTCGATGGCCACCTGAAGCGGCACGCCGCCCTCGCGCCAGGCCGCGGGCCAGGCGGCAGCGTTGGCGGCCGTGACGGTGTCGCGCAGGCAGGCCACGAGCCACTGCACGAAGGCCTGCCACTCGGGCAGCTTCACGCGCCGCAGCAGGTCGTCGTCACTCGCGAAGAAGGCCCGCTCGGGTTCGCCGCGGGCGTGGCGCTGCGTGGCGCGCAGGGCCGCGAACACACGCACCAGCAGCGGGTTGATCGATGCCGGATCGGCGTGCCGGTGCACCGCCAGCGGCACCGGCCACAGCGCGTGCTGGCCGGGGCCGAGGTTCACACCGGCACCGCCAGGCCGGCCGGCCAGCGCAGCACGTGGCCGGTGTCGCGCTCGAAGCTGGCGATGTCTTCGGGCGTGTCGATGTCGACGCGGTAGCGGCGGTTGTCGCTGGCCCAGGCCAGCACCTGCTCGGGGTGCGCGGTCTGCCACTGGCGGCAGCCGGCGTTGAGCTGGCCGCTGATGATGTCGTCGCGCACGGTGGCATCCAGGATCACCGGGTTGGCGCGCTCGCCGCCCACGTGCGGCTGCACCACGCGCGTGCCCTCGGGCCGCTTCTTCCAGGCGCCGATGAGCGCGGTGATGTCGGCGGCGCCGAGCAAGGGCTGGTCGGCCAGCACCACCATCACGGCATCGAGCTTGCCGGCGAGTGCGGCCAGGCCCACACGCTGCGAGGAGACGATGCCGTCGTCGGGCTGCGGGTTGCGCGCCAGCGTGACGGGGAAGTCCTGCACCAGCGGCTCGATGAACTCGGCGTGGTGGCCCAGCACCACCACGACCTCGTCGACCCCCGCGCCCGACAGCGCGATGAGCGTGCGGCGGATGAGCGGCACGCCGCCGAGTTCGAGCAGGCACTTGGGGCGATGGCCGAGGCGCGAGCCGGCGCCGGCGGCCAGCACCACCGCGCCCACGACCACGCGGCTGTAGAGGCCGCCGCCGCCTTTGAGGATGCATCCCATGGGTTGAGGCTTTCGGGTCAGCTGCCGCAGCAGGAGCCCTTGATGGGGGGGATGGCGGGAAGTGGTGGGCGTGGTGCTGGGGCTTCGACAAGCTCAGCCCGAACGGGGGCTGCTTGCACTTGAGCCAGGGCTTCGACGGGCTCAGCCCGAACGGAGGGTTTTGGGATCAGGGCCGCGTCCTCCGTTCGCGCTGAGCCTGTCGAAGCGCCCGCGCCACGCCGCGCGGCCACCACCGTGGCCAGCACCGACAAGGCAATCTCCTCCGGCGTCTGCGCCCCGATCGGCTCGCCCGCCGGCGCCACGATGGCTTGCACCGCGTCGGCGTCGTGCCCGGCCTCCACCAGCGCCGCCTTCAGCACCGCCGCCTTGCGCGCACTGGCCACGAAGAACACCTGCCGTGCCGCCAGCGCCAGCGCGGCGCGCAGCCCCTGCACATCACGCCGGCCCTGCGTGGCCACCACCACAAAGGCGCCCGGCGCCACCTGCGCGGCCAAGTCCGTGGCGTCGTCAGTAACCACCACGCGCTCGGCATCGGCAAAGCGCCCTGCCTCGGCCCCGTGCGCCACCACCGTGACCGGCAGTCCCACGCGCGGCGCCAGCGCCGAAAGCGCCATCGCCAGCGGCGAATCGCCCACCACCACCAGCCGCGCGCGCGGCAGCACGGGGTCGACAAACAGCTCCAGCGTGCCGCCGCTGTGGCAGGCCATGCCGAACTCGAGCACGTCCTGCAGTTCGCGCTCGGTGCCCTCGTCAGACGGGCTGATGCGGATGAGGCGCGAGCGCCCATCGGCCAGCGCCTGGCGAACCGTGCGCAGCACCGCGGGTTGTGCGCAGCCGCCGCCGATCCAGCCGCCTTCGATGCGCTGCGCACTGACCACGGCCTTGTCGCCGGGCCGCGCCGAGGCCGGGGCCTGCACGCGCAGCACGCTCACCAGGCAGAAGGGCTCGCCCTGGCTTTGCAGGCGCTGGGCATGGGCAAGGACGTCGAGGCTGGACATGGGAGCTCCGGTTCAATCGATGAGGTCGGCGGATGTCGCCAAATCGGCCAGGTCGCGCAGCGAGGCCAGGCGCACGAAGCGCCGCACCTGGCCGCGGGCGGCCTGCATGGCGGCCGAGGCCGGTGCGGCCGGCGAAGGGTGGAACCAGCTGATGCGCGCCCCGCGTCCGCGCACGGCGGCCAGTGCCTCGGCCAGGCGGTGCGGCTCGTCGGCATCGAAGCCGTCGGACAACACCCACACCTGAGCGCGGCGGCCCAGCTGCGCGCGGGCGTGCACGCGGTGGAAGTCGTCCAGGCTGGTGGCGATGCGCGTGCCGCCGGCAAAGCCGGCCGTCACGGCGTTCACCTTCTCCTGCACGGTGCCGCTGTCGCGTTGCAGCAGCGGCGTCACTTCGGCCAGGCGCGTGTGGAACACGAACACGCGCGCTTGCGCGGCCACCACAAAGGCGCGGGCGATGCGCAGGAAGAGCTGCGCGTGGGTTTCCATCGAACGGCTCACGTCGACGAGCACAAAGAGCCGCGGCCGCTCGCGGCGCGGCTGGCGCCAGGCGGGTGCCAGCGGCACGCCGCCGGTGGCCAGGCTGGCGCGCAGCGTGCGGCGCAGGTCGAGCCGGCGGCCTTGCGGGTGCGTGTGCCAGCGGCGGGTGAGGCGGCGGCGCAAGCGCGCGGCGATGCGTTCGGCCAATTGCTGCAGCAGGGTCAGGTCTTGCGGCAGCCATTCGTGCAGGCTGCGGTCGTGCAGGGCCTCGGTGCGGCTGGCGCCGCCTTGGTGGCGGCTCAGGGCATCGCCTTCGGCGGGGCTGTCGGCGAGGGCCGTGTCGGCGGCGCTGGCGCCGGGGCGCGTGTCGCCGTCGGCCAGGGATTCGTGCAGCTGCTGCACGAGCTGGCGGATGTCGCGCGGGGGCCGCGTGCGGCCGCTGACCCGGGTGCTGCCGGTGCTGCGCTCGGGGCGCCAGTAGCGGTCGAAGAGCTCAGGCCAGCGGCGCCAGTCGCGGGCACCGTGGCAAGCAATGGCACGCCAGGCTTCGGCCACACGGGCGGGGCGCTGCAGCGCGTCGGGCAGGCGCAGCACGGCCTGCAGCATGGCTTGCTGCTCGGCCACGCCGACGGCGAAGCCGTGCTCGCGCAGGTGGGCGGCGAAGCCGGCCATGGCGGCCAGGGGGTGGGGCGGGGGCAGCGGGCGCGGGGCTTCGACAGGCTCAGCCCGAACGGAGAGGAGCTCAGCCCGAACGGTGGGGGGCTCAGCCCGAATGGTGTCGGGGCTCATGGGGTTGGCGCCGCGGTCTTTACGGCCACGCCGTCGCCGCCGGCCTTGCGGCCTTCGAGCACCTGCAGCAGCTTCTCGGGGCCGAACTGGAAGCGGTCTTCGCGCGTCTTCAGCAGGCAGGCGAGCACGTGCGCCAGCGCAGCCGGCTCGTCGGGCATGCGGGTGTGGCCCAGGCGGTGCAGCGCACGCACGAAGTCCAGGCTCTCGGCCACGCCCGGGGTCTTGCCCAGGTCTTCGCGGCGCAGGCGCTGCACAAAGGCCACGGCCTGCTCCACCAGCGCGCCTTCGGCATCGGGCAGCGTGGCGCGCACGATGGCGATCTCGCGGGCCAGCGTCGGGTAGTCGAGCCAGTGGTACAGGCAGCGCCGCCGCAATGCATCGCTCAGCTCGCGCGTGCCGTTGCTCGTAAGCACCGCGCGCGGCACGTGGCGCGCGGTGATGGTGCCGAGCTCGGGCACCGTGATCTGCCAGTCGGCCAGCACCTCGAGCAGAAACGCCTCGAAGGCCTCGTCGGCGCGGTCGATCTCGTCAATGAGCAGCACGCAGGGCTCGTCGCTGGCGATGGCCTGCAGCAGCGGGCGCTGCAGCAGGTAATCGCGGGCGAAGAGATCGGCCTCACGCGCACCCGCATCGCGCCCTTCATGCAGGCGGATGGCCAGCAGCTGGCGGCCGTAGTTCCACTCGTAGGCGGCCTGCGCGAGATCGAGCCCCTCGAAGCATTGCAGCCGCACGAGCCGACGGCCTTCGGCCTCTGCCAAGGCCTGGGCCAGCGCCGTCTTGCCGACACCGGCATCACCCTCCACCAGCAGCGGGCGCTGCAACGAGCCCGCCAGCCACAGCGTCGTGGCCAGCGCCTCGTCGGCGATGTAGCCGGCGAGATGCAGCGATTCACGCAGGGCTTGCGGGCTGGCCTCCGTCGTCATGCGCCTCCGCTGCGGGGTCTCAGCTCTTCTTGCCGAAGAGGCCGGCGAACCAGCCCTTGATGACGGTCCACATCAGCGCCAGCGCGTTGAGCTCCTTCACCGGCGCCGCGGGCGGGCGCGGCATCGGCGGGCGCGGCGCGGGCACCGCTGCGACGGCCGCAGGAGCCGACTCAGGCAAGACCGCCGGCATCGCCCCTGGCGCCTCGGCGGCCTGCACCATGCGGATCTCGGTGCTCTCTTCCGCCGGAGGCGCCGCGTTCACGGCCAAGGCCGCGGCGCGGAAGTTGTCGGCGAACTGCGCCAGCATCGCATCCGACACCGGCACCAGCAGCCGGCTGCCGAACTGCGCCAGCTTGCCGCTGACGATGATGGTGGCCACGCCGGCCAGCACGCAGCCGTCGCCATCGGCTGCGGGTTCGAGGTGCGCGGTGAGCTGCATCGAGGCCGAGGAGCCGCTCTTGTCGGCCCCCTTGCCAAGCATCTTCAGCTCCTTGGCGGCGGCATCGATGCCTTGCAACTCGATGTCGCCGTTGAAGCTCATCACCGCCGGGCCGACCTTGCTCTTGACCGTGCCCTTGAAATGCGTGGCATCGATCTGCTCGGTGATCTGCGCACCGGGCATGCACGCGGCCGTGGCGTAGATGTCGGAGAGCACCGCCCACGCTTGTTCGAGCGTGGCAGCGACGGGATAACGCTTGTCGAGTTTGACTTCCATCGTCGAATGATGACCCGGTTACGTCAGAGGGCCAGGCCCGAGGCCTTGAGCTGCTTCCAGACGTTGAAGGCCGAGTGCGGCATCGTCATCTGCGTCACGCCCACGTGCGCAAAGGCATCCACCACCGCCGACGTGAACGTGGGGATCGAGCC